>NZ_JAEDXW010000039.1:0-30064 GCF_036877565.1 Edaphobacter sp. HDX4 | reverse complement strand
CGCCCGTCATTCCCACAGGCCCAACTGCTGTGATTGATACAACGATGGGTCGCCTCACGTGCAAGCTATATGACAAGCAGGCTCCGGTGACGGTCGCTAATTTCATCGGTCTCGCGGAGGGATCGAAGGATTGGACGGATCCGAAGACACTCAAGAAGGTTCACGGCGAGCCTTTCTATAACGGCACAACCTTCCATCGGGTCATTCCTAATTTCATGATCCAAGGAGGCGATAAGTTGGGAGATGGACGGGGAGATCCCGGATATCTCTTCCAGGACGAGTTTGATCCTACGCTCACCTTCGACGAACCTGGACGTCTTGCGATGGCAAATTCCGGTCCGAATACCAACGGTTCACAATTCTTCATCACCGAGAGTCCTGTACCTCAACTCGATGGAAAACACACGATCTTCGGGCAGTGCGACGCTCACTCCGTGCTTTTAGTGGCATCAATCGCACGTGTGCAGCGGGATGACAACGACAAGCCAGTTGTTCCGGTAGTGATCAACAAAGTCACAATCGTCCGGGATGGTCAGCGGATGCCACCCGAGCCTGCAGCAACTGCTCCAGCTGCCACACCGCCTATGCAGTAACCTTTGCCTCCCCCGCCGTATTTTGCAGGAGGCGTTTAGATAACGTTCGATCTTCACAAGGAGAAAAAGCATGGCACGTACGCCAGGAACCTACGCAATTTTCAATACATCGGAGGGCACCATCGTTGCAGAGCTCTTCGAGAAGGACGCACCTGAGACAGTCGCGAACTTCATCGGGCTTGCCGAGGGCACCAAGAACTGGGAGAGCCGCAGTAAGAAGGGCGACAAGCTGTATGACGGCACCGTCTTCCATCGTGTCATTCCGGATTTCATGATTCAGGGCGGCGATCCTGAGGGCACCGGCATGGGCGGTCCTGGATATCGCTTCGCCGACGAGACTCGCGGCTCGCGACACGGTTTCCAGGAGAAGGGTAAGCTTGCCATGGCGAACGCTGGTCCGAATACCAATGGATCGCAATTCTTCATCACGGTAGCCCCAACCGGCTGGCTTACCGGGAAGCACACCATCTTCGGTGAGGTTGTCGAAGGTTACGATATCGTCGAAAAGATCAGCAAGGTTGCCCGCGATGGCATGGACCGCCCCAAAACCCCAGTCGTCCTCGAGTCCGTCACCATCGAGCGTGTCGCGTAACCACTCAACGAAGAGAGCCTGCTGCAAGCAGGCTCTCTTCGTTGGAACAGAACGCTACCATTCATAACCTGGAGGCGGCAATTGAAAGTTGGAGGATATATTCTCTTTATAATTGCATTCGTCTTTTATGCAACAATTTTGCAATCCATTTTCCAACTTGTCCGAGAGGCCAAACAGGTTAAACCAAACATAAGAATGAACTCAATTTGGTGGCTTCCAGCGTGGAAAATCCATAAAATCTACTATCCCGACAGTCACATAAGACATCAGATTGCTATTCGCTTTATGTTGACGTTTGCACTAATGATTATCGGGATGGCTTGCATCGCATATTCAGTAACTCACGCTGCTATACCCACACAAATGTAAAAAACGAAATGAGCCCGCTCGAAAGCGGGCTCATCCGGACTGCGAACAAACATTCGCTTTACGCCACGCCAATCACCGAGCAAAGCTCCTTCACCGCATCCGCGCTCTTGTTCAGCGCAGCCTGTTCTTCAGCAGTCAGCTTGATCTCGATGATCTGCTCCAATCCCTTCGATCCCAGCTTGCAAGGCACGCCGACGTACAACCCCGAGATGCCGTACTCGCCCTGAAGATAAGCCGCGCAAGGAAGGATTTTCTTCTTGTTCTTCAGAATCGCCTCCACCATCTCCACCGCAGCGGCCGAAGGAGCATAGTAGGCCGAGCCGGTCTTCAGGTACTTCACAATCTCCGCGCCGCCATTGGCCGTACGTGTCTCCAGCTCCTTCAGGCGATCCGCTGGGATCAGCTCCGTAATCGGAATTCCCGCCACCGTCGAGTAGCGCGACAGCGGAACCATCGTGTCTCCGTGTCCGCCCAGCACAAAGGCTGTGACATTCTCAACCGAGACATTCAGCTCCTGTGCGATGAAGGTGCGGAAGCGAGCCGAATCCAACACACCTGCCATGCCAATCACGCGTTCGCGGGGAAGGCCAAGCTTTTTGAAAGCTGTCTGAGCCATCGCATCCAGGGGATTGGAGACGATGATGAAGATTGCATTAGGAGAGACGGCGAGAGCTTTCCCTGCGACATCACTCATGATGTTGAAGTTGGTGTTCAGCAGATCGTCGCGGCTCATACCGGGTTTGCGAGCGATGCCTGCGGTGATGACGACAATGTCGGAGTTTGCAGTATCTGCATAGTCATTTGTTCCAATCACCGAAACGTCACGCTTTTCAATCGGCAGCGCCTCCAGCAGATCGAGACCTTTGCCTTGCGGCACACCCTCGACGACGTCGATCAATACAACATCCGCAAGCTCTTTCGAGGCGATCCAGTGAGCAGCAGTAGCGCCGACATTCCCGGCGCCCACAATCGTTACCTTCTTCCGCATGATGTTTCTTTCCTTCGTTGGTGGATGTGCAAAGACACCTCCATGATATTCCTGTCCCCCCAGCTTCGTCCTGCTCCATGACCGAATATCGTAGCGACGCGCTGGTATTCGCAACCGATGGTAAGATGGTCGTCTCATAAAGACGGCTCTTCGATCCACGCACTGTCCCCGATGCGAATCATGCCAAAAACCTCTTCGATACGTCGCTGGCTCCCTGCAATCTTGTCTCTCCTCCTTCTCGCTCCGGATGCTGTCTTCTCTGCCAGCCGACCCGCGGATATAGCCTTTCAGACGCACATGGTCGATCCCGGCTACAGCGAGACCGTGGCGGTCGCAGATCTGAACAACGACGGCAAGCCCGACATCATCTCAGGCGAAAGCTGGTACGAAGGACCGGACTGGATCAAACATCCTTTGCGACAGATTGATTACGCGATGGGCTACATCGACAACTTCAGCGACATCCCCGTCGACGTCGACGGAGACGGCTGGATCGACGTGGTGCAGTGCAGCTACTTCGCCCATAACATCGTGTGGCTGAAGAACCCCGGAAAAAACGGCGGCGACTGGAAGGTGACGGAGATCGACAACTCCGGTCCTACCGAGTTTGCCTTCCTCGTCGACCTGAACAACGATGGCAAGGCACTGGAGCTGCTGCCGGAGCTCGACCGGCCGAACGTTCCCGCCGCATGGTTCGAGCTCACCCACGGGAAATGGGTCAAGCATGTCGTTTCGAAGCAGAGCTACGGTCATGGTATTGGCGCCGGCGATCTAAACGGCGATGGGCGCAACGACATTCTGACACCGGAAGGCTGGCTTGAGGCTCCTGCTGATGTTCATGCGTCCGGTGACTGGATCTTTCATCCGATGGACTGGGCCACCCATCCGATTCCGCCCGCCGGAAGACACAATCCAGCGGAGGTGAACCAGGCGCGTGTTGCCTTTGGGTATATGTACCTGCTCGACATCAATGGCGACGGCCACAAAGACCTGCTCACCGGCATGGCGCACGACTACGGTCTCGCATGGTATGAGCAGACCGCCAACGGCCAGTGGATTCAGCACATCATCGACAACACCTGGTCGCAGGCGCATGCCGCGGCACTGGTCGACATGAACGGCGATGGCCAGCTCGACTTCGTCACCGGCAAACGCTATTTCGCGCACAACGGCGCCGATCCCGGCGAGCGCGAGCCGATCGGCTTGTATTGGTATGAGTACCGCAAGGTTCCGCCAACACAGGCTACTTCTCGCGGTCCGGGTAACGGCGGCGTGGAATGGATTCGCCACATCGTCGACTACAGTGGACGCATGGGTGGCGGAGTCCAGCAGGTAGGTGCGGCAGATCTGGACGGCGATGGCGACCTTGACCTCGTGACTGGCGGCAAGGCCGGACTCTTCTGGGCCGAGAACCTTACGAAGCCCGCAAAGAAAAAGTAATCGCGGTACTCCGAACCAATCTACTGAGCCATCAACAGAACGGCCGCCCCGAAGGACGGCCGCCTGGTTCTGCTTGTGTTACTTACATATTCTCGATCATCCGGCTCGCAAATTCGCTGGTCTTCGCCTTTGTAGCACCTTCCATCTGGCGCTCAAAGTCGTACGTTACGAACTTCTGCTGAATGGTCTTCTCCATGGACGATTCGATGAGGCGGGCAGCCTCAGGCCATCCAATGAAGTCGAACAACATGACGCCAGACAGCATGACCGAGCCGGGATTGATCACATCCTTATCGGCATATTTCGGAGCAGTTCCGTGGGTCGCTTCGAAGACGGCGTAACCGTCGCCAATGTTTGCGCCAGGAGCGATGCCTAGTCCGCCGACCTGTGCAGCAGCTGCGTCGGAGATATAGTCGCCGTTCAAATTGGTTGTCGCCAGCACGCTGTAATCGGACGGGCGAATGATGATCTGCTGGAAGATGGAGTCTGCGATGCGATCGTTGACGAGGATCTTCTTCTTCCACGCACCATTGCCATGGGATTTACCGATGGCGTCGATGACGGCCTTTACCTCGGCGACCACTTCATCGCCGAACGAAGCCGGTGCAAACTCAATTCCCGGCTCAATCAGCGCTGCATTCTCTTCCGCGGTCAGATTGGGATTGGTTTCCAGGTTACCGAGGATCCAGCTCTCACGCTCTGTAATGGTATGCTCGCGGAACTCCTGGGTCGCAACTTCGTAGCCCCACTCGCGGAACGCGCCTTCCGTGAACTTCTGAATGTTGCCCTTGTGCACCAGCGTGACAACGCTACGATTTTTGTCCAGGGCATACTGGATTGCAGCACGGACAAGTCGCTTCGATCCGGTAATGGAGATCGGCTTGACGCCTACTCCTGAATCCGTCCGAATCTTTTTCTTCCCACCCTTGAGCATCTCATCGTTCACAAACGAGATGAACTTTGCAGCCTCGGGCGTTCCCTCGCGGAATTCAATCCCGGCGTAGATATCCTCGGTATTCTCCCGGAAGATGACGACATCAAGTTTCTCGGGATGCTTTACGGGGCTGGGAACCCCAGAGTAATATTTGACCGGTCGAACGCACTGATAGAGGTCCATCAACTGGCGCAGCGCTACGTTCAGCGAACGAATCCCTCCGCCTACTGGCGTCGTCAGAGGCCCTTTGATAGAAACACGGAAGTCAACGGTCGCCTTCACCGTGTCATCTGGAAGCCAGTTCTGGGTTTGGCGATAGGCTTTTTCGCCCGCAAGTACCTCGAACCACTTTACGGAACGCTTTCCACCGTAGGCTTTCTGTACGGCAGCGTCGAATACACGCTGCGAAGCTTTCCAGATGTCGCGTCCAGTACCATCTCCCTCGATAAAGGGGATAACCGGGTTGTCGGGAACGGCGTACTTCCCATTGTCATAGCGAATTGGTGCACCATCTTTGGGCACCGCAATTCCGTTGTAGCTCTCCTGCATAGATCCATCGTCCCCCGTAAAGGTAATGAGAGATCAAACCTATCATTCGCGCAGAAGCTCTGGCAATATTCGCACGATGAAAACGATAATCGAACCTATCCACCTGCGCAAAAGGATGATTCTGTAAGAATAACTGCATGCAAAAGCGGTTCTCTCTCGTCTGTGCCATTCTGATCGCCTCTTTCCTCGTCCTACCGGCTCGCAGCCAGGCACAATCCATTACGGAAAAAGTAGAGTGGACCTGGGCTGACCGTCCGGAGCACCCCGATCCGGCACTTCCAAATGTCCTTCTGGTCGGCGACTCAATCACCCGCGCCTATTACGAGGAGACCTCACGCTTGTTGCAGGGGCATGCGAACTGCTATCTGTTTGCGACTTCGGCATCGTCAGGCGATCCACGTCTTCTTATTCAGATCTCTGAACTCGCGACGATCATGCCCCATCAGTTTGCGGTCATCCACTTCAACAATGGAATGCATGGCTGGAAATATACCGAGCGGCAATATGGAGAAGGTCTTCCGGGATTCGTTACTGCTGTTCGCAAGATGTCTCCGTCCGCCACGCTCATCTGGGCCAGCACTACTCCAGTACGCAAACCCGTCGATTCTGGCGCCACCAATGCTCGAGTGGACGAGCGCAACCGGCTTGCCTCTGCGGTCATGCAGCGGCAACACATAAAGGTGGATGATCAGCACGATCTGATGCTTCAGCATCAGGATCTGCATCACGATGATGTGCACTTCACTGCGGCGGGTAGCGCCATCCAGGCGCAACAGGTGGCGCGGTTGATCCTCAGGGATCTTTTCGCAGAAAGTACCGGCTCACCAAAGCGGTATATCCAACGACAAACGATGACTCATCTGCTGAGGTAGTAATCGATTGTCGCCACCACCCGTACTTTCTTCATAATGCTTGCATCCGGATTTGTGGATGCGCCACCATCCTCTCCCGGCCCTACCCCACTACCAGCGTCTGCTGCAGAGATAGAAAACACACCCTGGTTTGCGGAACGGATGGAGCCTACCTGGCTTCCTGAATCGGCGGCAAAGCGGTCGGCCGACGCGCGGGCGTTCTTCGTCGCCTCGGTAATCATGTCTGGCTTCAGTGCGTTCAGGCCGTTGAAGATGTATCGAATCCCCTGACCATAGCCGCCAACCACGATAATCCCAGCCTGTAGAAGCTGTGCCGTCTTTTGCCCCGCCTTCGCGATCTTGTCTACGTCACCTGAGCTCACTGTGACTGTCTGCTGCACGATATAGCGGGGTCCGACGCCAGCATTATTGCCGTACTCGTTGGCTTGTTTATCAGTCACCTGAATCTGTCCGAGGGAGATCTCCTGTGAGCCGATGCCCTGATCGGCAAAAAATTTGAGAACGGCCGCGCGATCCTCCTCGCTCTTGGCATAGACCTGCTGCAGATCGTTCCCTGTCTCCTTGAATGTGACCGGCCAGACGGCGCTGTCCGACTTCACGGTCCTTTCGACCAGCCCCTTCACGGTCACGTAGCGATCAGCCAGACGCGTTGCCTTTATCTGGTTTCCTAGTAGCCAGCCGCCCAGTGCGAGTCCCACGAGAATACAACCGCCCAACACGGCAGCGGCGTTGATCCCGAATCCATCTCGCACATCGTGCATTAGACGTATCTCCGTTTCGAAGATACCTTAGCATGGATCGCTCAAAGATCAGCGTCCACGCAAAACGAGACCCCGGCATTGCGCCGGGGTCTCGTTTCGAATTCTAGCTTCTGATCTAGAAGATGTTCCACAAGAGCTGGTTGTAAACGTCGTGATGGAACTGAACCTCGGGTGCCTTCACGATCGTGCCCAACAAACGAGGGCAACGATCGGCTGAGGCCTGCTTCAGGTCCGCATAGCGCCCCTTGACATCCTCTCCCAGCAGCTTGGAAGTCCAGTCAGAGCCACGGAAGTTCTCCATGGCCGTGTAGATGTTGTCCGGAAGATAACGTTCCGCCTGGCGAAGGTTCTTTATCTTAGAAGTGTCGCCCTGAAGTCCGCTCTTGAAGATCGAGTAGAGAACCAGGTATGGGTTTGCGTCAGGTCCGACGGAACGAACCTCGACTCGCGCCGACTTCTCGTTGCCAATGGGAATGCGAACCATCGAGCCGCGGTCGGTGGCGGAAGCCTTGATCTGGTTGGGTGCTTCAAAGTGAGGATCGAGACGCCGGTATGCATTGACGCTGGCATTCAGCAGCAGGCAAAGATCGTTGCCGTGGGTAAGGATGCGATCCGTAAACTGCCACGCGAGCTTGGAGATCTTCTCTTCGCCCTTCGGATCCCAGAACAGGTTCTTCCCATTCTTGGTGATCGAGACATTGGTGTGCATACCCGAGCCATTGACCCCGACGACGGGCTTGGGAAGGAAGCTGGCCGTCATTCCCATTTGGGTCGCAATCTGGCGGCAGATCAACTTGTACAGTTGGATCTGGTCAGCGGCAGCAACAACTTCACCATAGGTGTAGTTGATCTCGAACTGCGATGGCGCCACTTCAGGATGGTCCTTCTCATTTTCGAAGCCCATCGCGCGCTGAACCTCAGCCGTCGTATCGATGAACTCGCGCAGGGGATCGCCGGGCAGCGAGTGGTAGTAACCACCCTTATTGACGTACTCGAAGAGCCCCGTTTCGTGGAATCTACGCTCCGCATCAATTCCTTCGAAGAGGAAACCCTCGATCTCATTGGCCGCATTGAGCGTGTAGCCCTGCGTCGTAAACATCTCCGTGGAGAATTCTTTCAACACGCCGCGAATGTCAGCGCTGTACGTTCCGCCGTTCTTGTCGATCACCTCGCCAAAGACCAGGACCTTGCCGGGCCCGAAGACGTCAGCCGGCGCCCAGTAGAACGCGCTCCAGTCAATTCCCAGGCGCAGATCGCTCTCGCGCTGAGCTGTGAACCCGCGGATCGAGGATCCGTCGAACGTCAGGTTGTCGTAGCTCTTGACCAGGAACTTTTTGTCGTAATCCAGCATATGAAGCCGGCCTTCCAGGTCGCTGAACAGAACCGTAACCGCCTTGATGCGACGTTCATCGGTCAGGTACTTGAGTCTTTCCTCCTGAATAACGTCCGGGGCGACGCGCTTACGGCGTTGCTCCTTTGCCTGCAGGTTCAAGTCCTCGAGTTCGGCATAGGAAAGTTCCAGGAAATCACGAAATTCGCTCAACGTCTTTTGCTCCTTCTGCAATGAAATACACGACTGGCGTGGTCGGCTGACAAGGATCGTTTTAGGGTGTTTGGGAGAATGGATCCGCTGGCGTCGTGGGCAGAAGACCCTTCTTCCAACGTATCAGAAATTAACGCAGAAAATAAAGAAACTTCCACAGTATCTGCCACGGAGGCGTAGAAGCCGCGCCCGCCTTGTGCGGCCTGAATCCAATACTGAAAACAATTGGACGGCAATACTACGGATCGACGTGCGACCTGGAAAACAGAGCGATCGCCATGACAAAATAGAGTAACTGCCATGACGAGCCATCATTCAATTACGCCTTCGGGAATCAAGCGTGTAGCCCTCATCCAGATGTCATGCTCTGCCGACACGCAGGTCAATCTCGACAAGGCAGCCGAGCGGGTCTATGAGGCTGCTCGGCAGGGTGCCACGTTGGTTTGTCTGCCGGAGCTCTTCCGTGCCCAGTACTTTTGTCAGCGTGAAGACCATGCGTTGTTCGGACTGGCAGAGCCGATCCCCGGCCCCTCGACAGATGTACTCAGTCGCGTCTGCAGGGAAACAGGTGTGGTTCTTGTAGCATCTCTTTTTGAACGACGAGCGCCTGGCCTCTATCACAACACCGCCGTAACCCTGGAAAAGGACGGGCGCATCGCCGATACCTATCGCAAGATGCATATCCCCGATGACCCGCTGTACTACGAAAAGTTCTACTTCACTCCAGGCGATCTTGGATTCAAGGCAACGCAGACGACCTCCGGCACCATCGGCACTCTGGTTTGCTGGGATCAGTGGTATCCAGAGGGAGCGCGCCTTACCTCGTTGAAGGGCGCGGAGATCCTCTTCTTCCCTACTGCTATAGGGTGGCATCCATCCGAGAAATCCGAATTTGGAGAGGCCCAATACTCGGCCTGGCAGACTGCCCAGCGTGCACACGCGATTGCAAATGGCGTCTTCGTCTGCGCCGTCAATCGCACAGGGCACGAGCATGGCGACGTCAAATTCAAGGCTACCGCTGCTGATGGCAATCCGGCCACGGTCGAACTTCACGGACCCGGGGACCACACTGCTGCATCCGGTCTTGAGTTCTGGGGAGGAAGTTTCATAGCCGACCCGTTCGGACGCATTCTGGCTCAGGCTTCACACGACAAAGAGGAGATCCTGCTTGCGGATCTCGACCCCAAGCTGATTGAAGTGACCCGGCAGCACTGGCCGTTTCTTCGTGATCGCCGCATCGATGCATACGAGGGCATCGCCAAGAGATTTTTAGACTGACTCTCTTCAGCGGCGACGAACCCTTGAATTCAGAATGACCCTCGGCTCGATCAGCGTTACTGAGTCCGCCATTTAGACGACAGCGTGGCCAGCTTGTCGTCGATCGATATCGTCGGCGGCCTCTTCGGTGAAGAAGTGGCGGCTGTCTGAAGCGCTTTCATGGAAAGTCCGATGCGTTTCGTCTTTGCATCGGCAGAGAGCACTTTCACCTTCACAATCTGTCCAGCCTTCAACACTTCAGACGGCTCTTTGATGAACCGATTCGTGATCTCGGAGATGTGGACGAGTCCATCCTGATGTACGCCGATGTCCACGAAAGCGCCGAATTTCGTAACATTCGTTACCACACCTTCAAGCACCATACCCACTGCCAGATCCTTGATGTCCCGGACAGATTCATGGAAGGTAGGCATCACAAACTTGTCGCGAGGATCGCGTCCAGGCTTCTTTAACTCTTCCAGAATATCGTTCAGCGTGAACGTCCCAGCCGCAAAGCCTTCCCTGTTCCACCCGGAAAGCAGCTGCGGATTGCGAATGAGCTCCGGAATGGGTCTCGACAACGATGCTGCGATCTCCTCCACCAGGCCATACGACTCAGGATGAACTGCGGTGTTGTCGAGCGGCTGCTCTCCATCGCGGACGCGGAGAAAGCCAGCGGCCTGCTCAAAGGTCTTGGGCCCGACGCCGGACACTTCGTTAAGCTGGGCACGCGAGCGGAAACGCCCGTTCTTGTCTCGGAAGCTGACGATATTGAGGGCGATACGCTCATTAATCCCGGCAACGTAGCGGAGGAGAGTCCAGGAGGCTGTGTTCACGTCCACACCGACCCGGTTCACGCAGCTCTCGATGGTCGCCTCCAGAGATTGCTGCAACTGACGTTGATCCACATCGTGCTGGTACTGTCCTACACCGATTGACTTTGGGTCTACCTTCACCAGTTCAGACAGCGGATCCTGCAGGCGCCGAGCGATCGAGATTGCTCCCCGTACCGTCAAATCGAGATTCGGGAACTCCTGCCGTGCCACCTCCGATGCGGAATACACACTGGCACCCGCTTCCGAAACGATGACGCGGAAGATATCTGCCAGCCCTTTCTCCACCAGAAAGTCACGGACGAATGTATCCGTCTCCCGCGAAGCCGTGCCATTCCCAATCGCAATCGCCCGAATGTTGTTTTTCGATATCAGAGAGAAGAGTTTATTTGCCGCCTCAGCGGTTCGCCCCGTGTGCGGGTAGATAACGTCCTCTGCAAGGAATTTGCCTGTCTCATCCACTACCGCAAGTTTGCAGCCGGTACGTAGACCCGGATCAATGCCGAGTACGCCGATCGGACCCGCAGGTGCCGCAAGCAGCAGATGTTCCAGATTCTCGCGAAACACCTCAATCGCAGCGACATCGGACCGGCGTTTCAACTCCATCCGAATCTCAACCTGAATGGATGAATTAAGTAAGCGTTTCCAGCAATCATCGATAGCCAGGTGGAGATGCGGAGTCCAGTCTCCTTCTGCACGAACGACAAGGGAACGTAAGAGCGAGAGCACCCGAGGCTCTTCAATCTCGATAAGCCAGTACAGTACGTTCTCCGCTTCACCGCGTCGGATTGCAAGCATCCTGTGTGACGGGATAGTCTTCACCGGCTCACGATACTCGTAGTACATTTTGAATTTTTCCTGCTCGTCCACGGCATCCATCGACTTACGACTGCAGATGAAACCCTCTTTGTACATCAGATCTCTGGCAGCCTTGCGGACCCCTGCGTCTTCACTGATGCGCTCAGCAACGATATGCCGAGCACCTTCCAACGCGTCCTCAACAGTGAGGACCTCCTTCGCCGGATCGACGAGTGACTGAGCCAACGCGATCAGATCAACGTCCCTAGCGCCCTGCTCCCAGATATAGTCAGCGAGAGGCTGAAGTCCCCTCTCCCGAGCGATGGTGGCCTTGGTGCGGCGCTTCGGCTTATAGGGCAGATACAAATCTTCAAGCTCACTTCGGTCCATAGTCGCGAGGATGCGATCCCTGAGATCGTCGCTGAGCTTGCCCTGCTCTGCAATGGAAGAAAGCACAGTCTCACGCCGTTGCACGAGATCTCGGAAGTAGCTGAACTTGTCAGCAATGTCCCGGATCTGCACCTCATCCAGGTTCCCGGTCGCCTCCTTGCGATAGCGGGCGATGAAAGGAACTGTAGATCCTTCATCCAGAAGCCCCATCACGGCCCTTATACCTGCCAGGGGAAGACTTAGAGTTTCAGCGATATGGCGGAGAAGTTGCGGACTTAAGGAAGTTGGTTCAGGCATGCCTCTCCCATCCTAATCAACCGGATAGAGGAAAACGCGGCCCCTTGAAGCCGAGGATGATCCATTCACACAGAATCACATCGAGACGCGGCATCAGCCTCATAGGTGTCAGACCGGTTCCATGCCAAAATCCGCCATTTTGGCCTGACGGTCCAACGTATCCCCGAGAGTGTCTACAAGCATCTGACTTTTTCAGATACTCACGTGAGGAGCGGATGCACTTTGTCATCTTCGGTCTAACTATCTCTTCTTCATGGGGCAACGGACATGCCACTCTTTGGAGAGGGCTCCTGAAGGCGATGGCTCGCCGGAATCATACCGTCACGTTTTATGAACGCGACGCCCCCTACTACTCCAGCACTCGTGACCAGTGGACCATCCCTCCCGGCGTCAATCATCGTCTCTATGATCGTTTCGAAGAGATCCGTTCAGAGGCGACCATTGATCTTGGCAGGGCGGATATAGCCTTCGCCACGAGCTACTGCCCGGATGGGCCTGCCGCTGCCGCGTTGATCCTGGACTCCCGCGTTCCTCTACGCCTTTATTACGATCTCGACACACCAGTAACACTCGACGCTTTAAATTCCGGCCTGCCGGTGGACTATTTGCCGGCTGGAGGCCTTGCTGGTTTTGATCTCGTCCTCAGCTATACCGGGGGGCGAGCTCTAAGCGAACTTCAAGATCGTCTGGGTGCACGAACGGCCGCTCCCCTCTACGGCTGGGTTGACTCGGAGACACACGCTCCTACGGCTCCCCAAACCGAGCTTCGCTCGACCCTCAGCTATCTAGGGACCTATGCCGCCGACCGCCAGCCTGCACTCGAAGAGCTCTTCGTTCGCCCGGCACGGCAGCTTCCACACGAGCGTTTCCTGATAGGGGGAGCACAATATCCCAACGATTTCCCCTGGTTAAACAACTTGTTCTTTGTTCGTCACATGCCGCCGGCACTGCATCCTGTTTTCTTCTGCTCCTCTCGTGCCACCCTGAATGTGACCCGTCGTGCAATGGCTACTTATGGTTTTTGCCCCTCGGGACGCCTCTTTGAAGCGGCTGCCTGTGGAACACCTTTGCTTACAGACCGCTGGGAGGGCCTCGAATCCTTCTTCTCCCCAGGCAAAGAGATCCTTACGGTGACTTCCGCCGAGGATGTCGTTCAAGCCCTTTCACTATCAGACCGGGAACTATCTCTGATCGCCGAAGCAGCCCGAGAGCGTACTCTCACGCATCACACAGCAGAGCACCGCTTGGTGGAGCTCGAGACGCTCTGCCAGTCCCTCCCCAGAGGGCAGCAAACCATGGCACTTGGGGCCTGAATCTAACGAGAAGGAAGAGAATCTATGTGGGGCATCATTCCAGCCGCTGGAGCGGGCAGCCGCATTCAACCGCTTGCCTTCTCGAAGGAGCTGCTTCCGGTAGGCAGCCGTGTCGAGAATGGGATTGAGCGTCCCCGCGCAGTCAGTGAGTACTTAGTCGAGCGCATGATCGCCGGAGGAGCCGACAAGCTCTGCTTTGTTATCTCACCTGCGAAGACCGATATCCTGCAGTACTATGGCTCGCGGCTGTGGGGGGCAGATATCGCCTATGTCGTCCAGTCTGCACCGGGCGGTCTTTGCGATGCTGTCTTTCGCGCTGCTCCGCTCATCCCGCCTGACGAGAATGTCATTATTGGCTTGCCGGATACTGTCTGGTCTCCCGCAGATGCTCTGACACAACTGCCAGATGACGTGCTTTCATTCCTGCTTTTCCCTGTGGATCAGCCAGAGCTGTTCGATGCTGTAACCACCGATGATTCGGATAGAGTCCTTGCCATTCAGGTTAAGCAGCACAATGCCTCCAGTCGATGGATCTGGGGCGCCATGAAGATGCCCGGCCACATCTTCCATGAATTGCATAATTTCTGGTGCCGCCCTGACCGCCGTGACGAATACTTCGGTACCCTCATCAACGCCTGGATCTCGGAGGGGGGACACGCTGTCGGTCGTCGCCTGGGCCGACAGTATGTCGACACCGGTACCCTCTATGGCTACCGCTCGGCTATTCACTTGCTCGAGCAGAACCTTGAAGCGCAACCCTCAACTTCATCTAACCCAAATGAGGAGACTCCATCAACCGATGAACTCGCTATCGCAGACCGCAGTTGAGGAACACACCCTCCAGCAGCAGATTGAAGCTCTTGGGCCCTGGTTTCACAACCTGCGCCTCGCCGGCATACAGACCGCACCGCACCACTTTCTCGGTGATTACCCTGAGATCAAGTTCGCCGGCTTTCGCGATGCTATCCCCTCCGACCTCACAGGAAAGACCGTCCTGGACATAGGCTGCAATGGAGGTTTCTATTCACTTGAGATGAAACGGCGCGGTGCCGCCCGCGTTGTTGGCATCGATACCGACGAGCGCTACCTCCGTCAGGCTCGATTTGCTGCGGAGGTGCAGGGAGCGGACATCGAATTTCGTCGCCTCCCCGTCTGGGACGTGGCTGCTCTCGGGGAGAAGTTCGATCTCGTCATCTTTATGGGTGTGCTCTATCACCTGCGCCACCCCCTTCTTGCCCTTGACCTGATCCATGAACACGTTGCTAAAGATCTCCTGCTCTTTCAGAGCATGCAGCGCGGCAGCCGTGACACTATCTCTATCGAGCCGGATTACGATTTCAACGCGCCCGCACCGTTCGACCAGCCTGGCTATCCCAAGATGCACTTCGTAGAGGATCGCTACTCTCATGATGAGACCAACTGGTGGATCCCGAATCGCGCATGCGTAGAGGCAATGCTTCGTTCCTCCGGCTTCGAAATCGAATCTCACCCGGAGGACGAGGTCTATCTCTGCCGCTCGAAGCCCGTGAAGACACCGCCCGATGGTCCCCATTGCGTCTATCCTGCACAGGCTCCAAGGAGTTTAGAGCTTCCTCCTGATGGTGCCGTTCGATGAACAATGATTCGAGTCTCCTTCACCGGGCAGAAGCCCTTCTCGAGCAACGCCTGCTCCCTGAGGCTCTCGAGTGCTTCCATCGTGCTGAAGCCGCGGGAGCGGACGCTGCTCGCTGTTGCGGCGGTCGCTGGATAGCCTCCGCCCTGCAAGGCGATCTCGATGCCGCCTGGCACGAAAGCGATGCTATACGTAGTCATGGAGGCCCCGATCCCCACCGCTTCTGGCAGGGCGAAGACATTTCGGGTAAGCGCGTTATCGTCCGATGCCTCCATGGTTTTGGCGATACGGTTCAATTCCTTCGTTATGCTCCACTCCTCCGATCGCGCTGCGAGAACATCGTCGTTGAATGCGCTCCTCAAGCCGTGGAATTGATTCGCTGCATCTCCGGAGTAGATGAGGTCATCTCCTGGGGCGCAGATGCTCCCCCGATTCCGCCGACCTGGGATGTTCAGATTGAGGTGATGGAGCTACCGTACCTATTCCGTTCCAGTCTCTCCGAGCTTCCCATTGCGACTAATTACCTTCGTCTTTCCTGGGCCGATCTCTTCCGCGCCCATAACGCACTCGGACCCTCATCTTTACCGCGCGTCGGTATTGTCTGGTCTTCAGGAGAGTGGAACCCGTCTCGCAACTTACCTTTCGAGTTTCTCCCTCGGCTCTTGTCGCGTAAAGACTGCCAGTTTTGGAATCTGCAGGGTGGTCGTTCCCGTACTCGTTGGCAGACTCTTGGTAGCAGCCCCCATCTGAAAGATAGCCCGCTGCTTTCTGATGCTGGTCTCGTTCCCCTCGCCTCGGTCGTCGCTCAACTGGATCTCGTCATCACGGTCGACACCTTAGCAGCTCATCTTGCCGGAGCCCTGAATGTTCCCTGTTGGCTTCTTCTTCAGCACGCGGCTGATTGGCGGTGGATGATCGACCGCGACGACTCTCCCTGGTACCCCTCACTGCGGCTGTTTCGCCAACCTGTAGCCGGTGACTGGCAAGGCGTTGTCGATCGCGTAAGTCAGGAGCTACAAACCTGGGTTGCTGAACGCCCATATGCGAGAGCTGTCGCATGAGCCTCCCTCGCGCGTGGGATGCATTCGACGCATACCTCTTTGACATCGATGGCACACTCATTAACTGCAGCGATGCCGTTCATTACTTCGCCTTTTGTGATGCTCTTACTTCAATCGCCAATCGACCGATGAACCTTGACGGAGTTGTTACCCACGGCAACACCGATGTTGGCATTCTGCGTGACGCGTTTACACACGCAGCTATCCCTGAAGATCTCTGGCGTCCGCAGCTTGTGCGGATCCAGGAACAGATGTGCAGTCAGGTGGAACAGAATCGAGACCAGCTCTGCGCGGCGGTTTTACCCAGAGTTCGTGAAGTTCTTCTGCACTTGCAGCGCAAAGGAGCCATCCTAAGCGTTGCCACTGGCAATCTCGAGCGCATTGGCAGGCAGAAGCTCACTGCCGCCGGTCTCCTTGACTTTTTCCATCTCGGGGCTTGGAGCGATAAGTTCGAGTATCGTGCTGACGTCTTCCGCCACGCAATCCAGCAGGTTCGCTGCCGATTGCCCCGAGATCCATCAATTCTGGTAATCGGCGACACCACTGCCGACGTTCTCGCAGCGCGTGCAAATCACCTGCCCGTGATCGCGGTGGCTACCGGAACTTATACCTTCGAGCAACTTGCGACCTCCCAGCCTTCGCTGTGCCTCCACTCCTTTGCCGAGCTGCTCTAGCTGACCCTCTCCACTACTCTCTCAAACTGTTCTGCACGATGCTCTGAAGTGTGTTCTGCGAGAATCCGTTCCCGTGCCCTTCTACCCATTCGCACCCGCTCTTCATCAGACATCTCCGTCAGGATTGCTGCTACTTCTTCTTCATCGCTCGGCAGTAGAATCTCCTCGCCCGGCGTCAGAAATTCATCGAGTCCCGTCCAGGAATCCGACAAGATCGCCGCGCCGCAAGCAGAAGCCTCAAACAAACGCACCGAGGGCGAGTAGCCCGATGCCACCATGTCGTTACGCGTTAAATTCAGTGTGAACCGGGAGGACGAGTAGAACGCTGGATGCTCGGGTGGCGGAACATGAATCATTCGCCCGATATTCGGTCCCCACACTATGTCCTGGGGGTACTGTGGTCCTGCAACGACAAATCTTCGCTCGGGGAGAATCGCCGCTGCGCCTGCCAATAACCGTGTAAGTTTTGGCTGACGGTCTGCCGCATAGGTTCCCAGATAACTTAGATCGCTGCGAAACGCCTCACGGCACGTCGTTGGTCTGTACAACTCCGGATCTACCGAACAGTAGAACGGGACGGCCCACGGCGAACCAAAACTATCTTCCAGTTCCTTAAGTGCTGGGCCGCCGGTAAAGCTGAGGTATGCGGAGTAGTGCGGGATCAAGCTCTCGTTCAGATACTCCGTTCTTCCCGACGCTCGCAGATGCGCCATTGTGATCGGGGTATCAATGTCATAGAACAGCAAAGGTCCATGTCCTGCTTCCAATAGCGCGGTGGTCAGAGCAATCGCATCCGGGAAGTACGAGCCAACGATGACTGCATCTGCACCGGCGCTCGCTTCAACAAGCGCCTTTGAACCCGCAGCCCAGGCATCATACAGCTGCACTGTGCAGAACTCAGGAGATGGCAGATCGCGGTTGCTTCGATACCACTCCACATCCTTCTCGATAAAATGCACGCTATGCCCGCGCTTGGCGAGTGCCTTCGCCAGCGAACGGTAGGTCGTCGCGTGTCCATTCCCCCAGGACGAGGTAATCGTCAGCCCATAGATCACAATCCTCATGCGCGTCCCACAACCTCACTTGTTACGATTTCGCGCTTCTCCATCGACTTCAGAAATGCCGCCTCAGCCTGCGCCGCACGCTGGGCGTATGTGTGGTCCTTAAGTGCGCGCGCGTGAAAGGCCTCGCCGATCCTCTGTCGCGCTGCATCATCGTACCGTCGCAACGCATCCACAACATCCTCCGCCCCGCGTATAACCAAAATCTCTTTGCCCGGCTCGAAGCAATCGTCAATACCGGGCCAGTCGTCGCACAACATACATGCACCGGCCCCCGCAACCTCGAAGACCCGAGTGGGAGGTGAAAATCCTGTGCTCGCCATGGAGGACCGATTGATGTTCATTACCATTCCCGCCGAGCAGTTTACGCGGTTGTGGTCCCCTGTAGGCACATGCCCGATCCAACGCAGGTTTTTTGGTAAAGGTTTGTCGCCCCAGCCTTCTCCTCCCAGCAGGAAATCTCTCTCAGGAGCCAGCATCGCTGCTCGAAGAAAAAGTTCCTCAACCCGCGCCTCGCGATCCGGCAATCGGTTTCCGAGGAAGGCGACATCACATCGCAGAGAATCGTCGGGCGGCACAGGATGGTGGGTATCCGGATCGAGCCCGTTGTAGATGTTGTAATAAGCTCGCGCGCCAAACTCCAGATATCCATCGCGGCTCGCCGGGCCACCCCCATAGCTCAGCACTGCATCGTATCGCGGCACCGCTTCCCGAAAGGGATCCTGCACATCAGCACGGAGGCGCGCAATCGTCGCCGGCGAATCCACGTCCCAGAAGAACGTCGGCCGCTCCTCGCTCATCTCTGCAACCAACCGCTCCAGCAACACGTCATCCACCCCAATGCCGCTATGCTTAACAACCACGTCCGCTTCCGAGGCGCGCTCAAGCATCTCCTCGATATCTACCGTAGGACGGTATACCAGCGATTTCACATAGGTATAGTCCCCGGCGTCACGGTGCTGCTGCCGACCATATGCGTCAGGCTCCGCAAAGGTGATCTCGTGACCTCGCTGTGCCAGATATTTGTAACAGCCACGGTAATAGGTCGCCGCTCCATTCCAATAGGACGACACTATGCTCGATCCAAAAGCAAAGATTTTCACCGCAGTACCTCCTCAATAATCTCCGTCAACTCTTCGGCTCTATGGCGGCAGGTATGGCGAGCCTGTACGGTCTCCATTCCTCTGTCTGCCTGGGCCTTCGCCTCTCCCGGTTGCTCCAGGAGTCGCTTTATCGCACGCTGCATCTCCTCGCCTGTTTCGACAAACAGCATGTCTCCTTCGCGAAACAAACCCTCTGCATCCTGCCATGGTGCCGAGATCAGTGGGACTCCGCAGGCCAACGCTTCGAATACCCGGATCGTCGGGATGCCCACCATCTCTCTCGCGTACTGCTGTCGCGGGACATGTGCCGTGAGCCGGGAACTGGCGTACACAGCGGGTGCATTCAGGTTCGCCAGATAGCCTCCATACCGAACGCCTGCGTTGCGCAATGCCTCTCGCGCCTCCTCTGGGTAACGGACCCCATAGATCATAAAACTCCGTTCCGGCATCGCGGCAGCCGGGTCAAGCAGGAACCTCCGTATCTCTTCTGACCTTTCGTCATCGCCCCAGTTCCCCACCCATACAACATCCTGTTGTTCAGAAACGTCGGCAAAAGGACGGAACACGGAGGTATCCGCTGCTTCGTGCAGCGTCCAGACCCGCGACATAGAGAACCGTTCTCGATAGATCTTCCTCAGAATCTCTCCGAACACCACAACTCCGTCGAAGCGATCCACGCCAAACAACCGAATCTGCTCTGGCGAGGAAGAGGCACGATGGTGGGTGTCGTGAAACAACATCTTGTATCCCAATGTCTCTCGAAGGTCCAGCAGCGTGTTCGCCAACGCGGGAGGATTCCATTCATGTACCAGCACCACGTCGAAATCCTTCAGCGCCTCCCGCCAGGTATCAGTGTCCGAAATGGAACCGGCTTCATACAGCTCAATTCGAAGATCTGGGTATGTCGCCGCAAATTGCTGGAGCGACTCCTCTCCGCATCTCTCCTGTAAGAGATTTTCGAGAGACCAGTCCATCCTCGGCTCAAAGACAACGGCGTCATGTCCCAGAGCCCGCATCTCTCGCATCAAGCCGCGCAAGAAATGAGCATTTCCATTGTTCCAGTCCGACCTAAGTGAGTGAGCGAAATATGCTATGCGCAGCTTACGCGACACCAGCAGCCTCCCTTGTTCGCGTAGTCACCATGGTGAATAGCTCCAGGTAGTGCTTGGTCATTCGTTCGCGAGAATACCTGCGGGCCCGCTTGTACGCCCTTTCCTGCATATCAGCACGCATTGCAGCGTCCACATACAATCGCGTCAGAATCTGTGAGAGTTCTTCCGCATTCCCAAAGTACAAGGCATCCTCTCCCCAGACTTCGCGGAGAGAATCAATCCTCCGCGCCACCACCGCACATCCGCACAGCGCCGCCTCCAGCGGAGCTAGACCGAACGGCTCATAACGCGACGTGCACACATACGCTGTGCTCTCTTCGAATAGCCGCACAATCTCCTCTTCGTTCAGTTGGCCAAGCAAAGAGACACCTGTCATCATTCCGCTCCGAACGCCGTCGTATTCTGTATCACCCGCTAGCACAAGGGGCATCGGCGATCTCACCTGCTCCAGCAGGGCTACATCTTTGGCTTCATCCCACAGGCGCCCTGTAGTGACCGCCTGCAAGCGTCGCACCCGTTTTCCGGGAGCCGGTAAGGTCCGTCCATTGGGGATAACTCTCTTCTCCGACGGTAGCGAAAAGCCCTCGCCGAGCGCCTGCAGCATCCAAACCGTGGGAGCAGTTAGCGCGTCAGCTCTATCCAGACCACGCTGTACCAGCTTGCGATAGCGCCGCAGCCATTCCGAATCTTCCATATCGCCGGAGCGGCACGCTCGACCCCAGCTCAGCACGTCACTATGAGCCGTGACAACCGTTGGGATTCCGATCTGCACGGCTCCAAAGCAGAACTGATTGGTATGCAACAGTTCCGCACCAAACTCTCGAATTGTCTTTTCGAGCAGAGGCGCACCTTCATCGAAGCTGCGCCAGTTCTCCTGCATCCACTCGAGTGGTATATCCGTACTGATAAATCGGAACTGCTCACTCCATTGATGGGTCAACGCCTGGCACTCGGATAACTGCGAGGCGGAAGGTTGTCTTCCGAAGCTCACCATCGCAACAGCGCAACCCGCATCCAGCAAGCCACGAGTCAGTTCCTGAGAAAACCGCCAAACGCCGCCCACAGTATCGGTAGTGATCAGCAGGCGCATTCCAGCTCCGCCAGCGACCGGGGATGCTGCGTCTGTATATCACTGAATCCACGATCCGCGAACAGTTGCAGATAGAAAGCATGCGCTCTCTCCCATGCTTGATCATCCGGCTGTGCCTGAAAGGTCTGTACATACTGCGGACTGCCGGGGAAAGGAAACATGGGTACAGGCTCGCTCACCCAGACTCCTTGAGACTTTAGATAAGTTTGGAAGCGCTCGACCTCAGCCGGGTCATCCTTCGTCGTCTCAATCAGATTTGCCTGGACCCACGGAATATGCCGGCGCGCGTATACGAGCAGCGACTGAATCCGATCGGTCGTGAACTTGCAGTTTTTATTAAGCTCTTCTCGGCCTTCTTCCGTAATAGACTCGATTCCGCACTCGAAAGAAACACAGTGCGCACGCCCTAAGAGCTCGAGCGTGTCCTCGTTCCAGAGATCGATCCGTGTCTGGAATCCAATTGAGAGCGGCCGCTTTGCAATCTCCTCCAGAAGTACCCGAACCTGTTTACCAACGCCGAATATCTCATCGATGAAGTACACATAATCCACCCCACGCGCGATGAGTTGATCAATCTCCTTCAGCACCTCGTTGACATCTCGCTCCCGGAACTTGTTTCGGAACAGTGTTTTATTGCAGAAAGTGCATGAGTACGGGCATCCGCGAGCAAATTCCACCTCTGCACCCAGCTTTAGATGATCGGCCCCATTGCCGGGGAAGATGTGATGAAGATGCCGGTGCCGTTCCACGGGATAATCGGAGTAGTCAAGCATCGTTACTGCTTTCATCTCCGTAACGCCCAGGCCCTCGCTCATACGGAAACGACCCTGCTCATCCCTCCAACAGCAGCCCGCTATCATCTCCCATGGTGTCGTGGCTAGCTGCGGCAAAGTCTGATCCGGCTCCCCTCGCAGCACGACATCCACTCCTGTCTTCTCCATGGTCGCGTGAGGAGTAACAGACCCATGCGGTCCTATAGCTACAACTTTCGAATGTCTCTGCAGGGCGTTGGTCCACTCCCTGGGAACACGCAGCTCCGGCTGAGGGCACCGCCAGAAGAGGTACGACGGAGCCGTCGGAATGACCAGGAAATCTTCTTCAAATACATCCAATCGGCGCCGCACTTCGTCCGGTCCAAGGGAATCCATATTGGCGTCGATCAGAAGTACATCTTGACCTGCCGCTCTCAACATCTCTCTTGCTGACAGCAACTCCAGCGGAGCATGTGGCTCAGGACAGCCAAAGTACGTCGATCCCTCAAAGCTCCACTGCGGATTCAGCAGTGCATACCTCATGCCACCTCCTCTTCTATCAGGTTTCCAGCACTTCTATGTTCTTCGGAATGTAAGGCATCAACACGGTTCTCTTTCCAAAAGCGATGGATCGCATCCAGGGTCTCATCCAGGCTTCGTCTGGGTCGCCAACCGGTATCGCTCTCCAACTTCGTCGTGTCAGCTATATACAACGGCTGATCTCCGGGACGTACCTCGCTGTACTCAAGTCGAAGAGGACGTTTCGTCTTCTTCTCAATCGCTCGCAGCATCTCAATCACCGATACGGAACGTTCCATACCACCGCCCAGGTTGTAGACCTGTCCGCGCGTGTGCTTCAATCCTTGTCCGGCAGCGATCATGGCATCAATCAGATCTTGCACATGCAGAACATCACGCACCTGGTACCCATCGCCGTAAATCGTGATCGGCCGACCAGCCAGAACCGAATAAAGGAAATGAGCGACCCAACCCTGATCCTCATTGCCGAACTGCCTTGGTCCGGCGATGCATGACATCCGGAATACCACGGTGGGGAGGTCGTAGATCCTCGAGTAATCCCTCACATACTGATCGGCCGCCCCTTTCGAGCAGCCATACGGCGAGTGAAAGTCCAGGGGCTCGCTCTCCGTCACCCCGCGGAAATCCTTATCAGTAGCGGAGTAGTGTGTTCCATTCACCTCCACTGCCAGCCTCTCCAGAGAGCCATACACCTTATTCGTTGAAGTAAACAAGACGAACGGCTTCTCCTCACTCGCCCGGGCCGCTTCCAGGACGTTCAAGGTTCCGCGCACATTGACTTCGAAGTCAGTCTCTGGATCCTCTACTGAAGTTGTGACTGCAACCTGGGCGGCGAGATGATAAATCTGTGCGACCCCACGAGCCGCCTGCCGCACAGTGCGCACATCGCGAACGTCACCCTTGATGATCTCGAGTTGCTTACCAGCAGCTAAGCTTCGCAGCCACGCAACATTGCGCTCTACTCCACGACGAGAGAAATTATCTAAAATGCGCACCCGGAGCCCAGGAGTACTCAAAAGGCGCTGCGCCAGATTCGATCCGATAAATCCAGCACCGCCCGTGATAAGAACCGCTCTTTCCCCGTTTCTCTCCATCAGCTTTTCCTTCCTGGCGCATTGGTTCTGTTCAGGTCTCACAATCCGATCAAATCGCACATCGGTCTATGCAGTCAGGCCATATGTGCTCAATTCCTTTAACATCGTGTCTGCTTTGTCCTCGGCCTTCTGCCCGCGCAGCCATTCCGCGAGCTCAAGAAATCCCTCCTCATGCGTCACCTGCGGTTCATAACCCAGCAACATCTTGGCTTTGGTGATGTCTGCATAGCAATGACGAATGTCTCCTGCGCGGTACTTATTCGTAATCACCGGCAGGACATCCTTGCCCAGCGATCGTGCCAGAATCTCCGCCACCGTTCGGATGGTGATCGGTTTTCCGCAGCCGACATTAATGACATGTCCATTCGATTCCGGCCGTTCCATTGCCAGGAGGTTCGCACGGACGATGTCGTTCACGTGCACGAAATCTCTCATCTGCTCACCGTCTTCGAAGATCAACGGCGGTTTCCCGTTCAACATCCGAGATGCAAATACAGCGGCAACTCCTGTATATGGGTTTGACAGCGCCTGTCGCGTGCCATAGATGTTGAAAAAACGTAGTGCCGTCACGGGAAGGCCATACGTCCTGCCATAGATAAGGCACAGCTCCTCTTGATCGCGTTTCGACAGCGCATACATCGAGTTGATCTCTGAAGGTTTCGTCTCGTCCGTCGGAACGGGCTTCAGCACACCGCCACATTCGTCGCAGTGCATCTCCCATCGGGTCGACTTCAACTGCTCGACCGATCGGACCGCAGGGGAAGCGCTCTTCCCGCATTCGCTGCAGATGTATCGTCCCTCGCCATAGATAGACATCGACGATGCGACCACAATCTTCTCGGGTGGGTTCTTCGAATCCAGAATCGCCTGCAGCAGCTCCGCCGTACCCTGTGTGTTCACGCTCATGTACCGGCTGATCTCGTACATCGATTGCCCCACACCAACGGTCGCGGCGAAGTGGAAGACCACATCCGTTCCGGCAAGCACCTCTCGCAGGCGGTTCGGGTCGCGCACATCGCCAACAGCAAGTTCGACATCCTTCGACAGATAATCCGGACGTCCGGACGGGTGCACCTGAGGAGTCAGTTCATCCAGAATTCGCACATGATGTCCTGCACGCAAGAGCCCATCAGCTAAATGTGAGCCGACGAAACCGGCGCCACCTGTAATAAGTACTTTCTTGCTCATAGCGTAGCCACTCCCTCTTGTTGGTCTCTTTGCGAAACTGCAGGCGTTCGCAATGCGTAACGCTCAACTGCCCATCTGGCAAAATCGGCAAACTGCTGGTTGTCCCTGGGAGGACTTGTGTGGTGCTCCTCGAGTCCTAGATGTGCTGGCGTAAAACACAATGTCAGAGAGACATCGAACGGCTCCAGCGCCTCCATCATTCTGTCGAACCAGGCCACTGCATTCGGGCGAAACGAATCTGCCCAGCTAAGCCCCGTGCGCAGATATTGAACTCCGTGCTCCTTCATCCAGCGGACTGCATCATCCAATCTTGGATCTTCGAAGTGAAACCACTGGCAGAATCCCACCGAGCCGTCTGACGGAAAATGCTGCATCGCCAACTTCGGCGTTCCGTCGTTCTTAATCAGCCCCAGATAATAGTGCCGATAATAGGAAGAGCCCTCGGCCTCTTTGTGTCGTGTCTCGGCAGGCCATGTTGGAGGAAGATCGAACAGGCTGTACCAGTGAATCCTGTCAACTCTGTCGCGGAGAAGATGAAGGGTTCTCTCCACCCCGAAGGCCTGGACCTCCTCAGCTCCGAAAGAGGATGCTCCTACCTCTAATACCCATACGGGTTTGTCAGCTACCCGACGCGCTTCCGCAATCCGGTCCGGCCATTCATCGATCTGCCAGTGGTTCCAGTCCAAAGGGAAGCCATGTACACCCACCACATCTACATGTTCCATCACGCCGTGATTTGCCATCGTACGCAGGAAGTCGCAGTCGCACGACGAGACACCACCCAAAACTATCGGCAGGTCCGCATTCGCACTCCGTATCGCGTGGGAAGCCATCTTCACCATCTCTGCATACCGACGCCATTCCGGATCCAGATGGAAGTTCCAGTGAGACAAGTTATTTGGCTCGTTCCAAAGCACGACGGCTTCGACCACGTAGTTCCCCCTTGGAGTGTGTTTTGCGGGTAAGCACCAAGACCGATCAGGAACTCTGCCCCATACGGACCGCTGACACTGGAAGTCGCGGCCCTAGCTACTCAGAAGGTACAAAGATGTATTAAGTTGCCTCGGATGAGCTATGTCCACAAGGTCGGCCACCCGACCCAGCGCGACGATCACTCCGGCAGCTCGGAAGTATTATGCTTCGCTACTTGAACCATCTATCTGAAGAAATGAGAGTTGCATCCGTTGACGTCTACTCACGTCTCCTTCTCTGGAATGATTTCGGTTCGATAGATCAAATTAGGAATATCGCTCAGGAGCTATGCATTCAGTTAAGTGGCATCGAGTCATCGATCTCTAGAGTGATGACTTGAGCTCTGGATGCAACTTGCATTCGGTTACCGACTCTTTTCCGCGCTCGGCAACAGACATCGACTACGTAGCCTTGACATTTTCCGGCACGGCGACCTCATTGAATCGCATCGCGAGTTCTTGCAGGGATGCTGCAACATCTGCACCTGCCAGCGGCTTGCCATGTCCCGGAGCGACTGTGGTAGGCGCCAACTGAGCGAGCTTCAGGACGGACAATCTTGCCGCATCCCAGTCGGATGTGAAATAAGCTGGCGGTCCATGCAGTTCAGGATGCTGAAGGAGATTGGCCTCGAAGAAGCTCTCGGGCTTTGTGGTGCAGAATGCATCTCCGACCAGCAGCGTTCGGTCCTCATTGCGAAAGAAGCTGATATGACCTGGTGTGTGCCCCGGGGTATGCAGCAGTGTCCATCCCGGCAGCTCTTCCAAATCCAATCGGGAGCCATCGCTTGGAAGCGCGCGTAGTCGACTGCCCAGATCGATCGGTCCCCGGGGCAGAGTTGGAGAAACTAATGGCATCAGGCCGCCGCCCGCCGCCCAGTTCGGCGGAGGGTATTCCTTCTGTCCCGTGAGGTACGGAAACTCCAGAGGATGGGCATAGATCGGCACGTCCCAATAGTCGGCTAGGTCCTTTGCTGCACTCACATGATCGAAGTGCCCATGCGTCAATACAATCGCATTTGGTGCGCGTCCAAAAGCATCCTCTGCCCAGCTTTGTATGCGCGATGCCGAAAAGGGTATAGCCGCATCAATCAATGTCCATGAACCATCGCCATGGGTCACCCCAAATACGTTGACGAATGTAATCTTCAGCCCACGCAGCCCTCGCGCGATCGCCTCCATCGGGACTACCTGATCATCGGCAATATCGATTTTGTCCATATCCTGCTCCTGACCACGTTAGATGCCATCTTCTGTAGATCTCGACCAGCACATAGCGCGTACGGTCTCGCTCAGCAGAGCCGCCGTGCAATGAAAGAGTTGGGGCCTCGACGCCACCGCGAGCTGCAGGCGTCGCATGACGGAGGAACTTTAAGATCTTCATTTTGTCGCGGAAGCCAGAGGCTACCCAAGAGACGGCGTCCAACGATTTTGGCTCGGCATGGAGAGGTTCTCGTCGGTACGCTTGGCGAGAACCAATACTGCCTTTATTGCTCGGAGGGTGGGGTGGTCAGCCTTAGAGGCAACATCTCGGGGGCACCGGATTCAGCAGAAGAATACCCGCTCGGTTCGCGGTTCTGTTTATCGATCTGCGCATTCATGGCAGCCCAGTTGAGAAGCTCGGTAGGGTGAACAGGTTTGGCTAGAATTTCAAATGTGTGGCCCTCCCTAAGGGCCATTTCCAGCAACTCCGCGGTCTCTGTCTGCCCGGAAAAAAGCATGAGACGGCAATTCGGATACTCCGCTTTCAGGAGTATCGCGAAATCGATCCCATTCATGTGGGGAAGATGAACGTCTATGATGGCCAAATTCGGAGACCAGGTGGGTAGCATCGCGCATGCCTGCTCGGCTGTATAGGCAGCGCAAACTTCATAACCCGCATTCATGAAGATCTTTGCCAAAGTGTCTGCGATGGTTCTTTCGTCGTCTACGATCAGTACTCGTCTACTCTTCAATTCGGGGCCCACGTCTCTCCTCCTAAAGAGAACCGCATCTAATCCGAACAGGCACATGTGAAGAGAGGTGTCTTCGATGCCCCGTTCATTTGCATATACGTTCCATGCATGCAGCATTAAGACGTTGTTATCATACCCGGTGTTGCTTCTAAGTTATTGATTTCATGGGTGCAATTGCACTAGTGAAACACTCTTGAAGGTGGACCGGATGTCAAACCAGAGCTCAGCAGATTCGGATTGGACAGACCACATTCGGCGTCTGATGACCAGCCTCAAACTGTCGCAGGCCGACCTTGCCACGCGGCTGGGGGTCTCCCGGCCGACAGTGACCCGCTGGATGAAGGGTAGCCACGAACCCACGAGTGCTTCCTATCTTGCTATGGGAAATCTCCTCGGCCTGCCCGACGCGGCGTACTTCTGGGAGCGCGCTGGAGTCGATCCCTCTAACTTCCCCGCTACGAAGCTGCAAGGTAGCATTTCGTCGTTGCGCGTTGACCTCAGGGACTTTACGCTTATCTCTGGCAAAAAGCTCACGCGAGGGATCGTGGACAGCAAATCGAATGCGGTTATCCTTCCGCTATTGAACATCACGGCGTACGGCGATCGCATTCCGCCCGGCCCGCATGTCACGCTCGCTCAGGCTGAGGTACTGGACGTTCTGATGGCCCCGCTGAGCTGGTGTCCCCATCCGGAAAATATGCTCTGCATGCATCTCTGCGGCGACTCAATGGCTCCTCTTATCCCACCGGAATCCATTCTCGCCGTAGACACAGGCATCACTGATCGTGCTCAGTTGGACAAGAAGCTCGCGGTCTTTTCGCACCGCGAGCATGGATTCAAGGTTGCGCGTTTGCAGCGGCTCGCAAGCTCCGACATCCTGGTCTCCGCCAATCACACCGATCTGCCCGTCGATGTGACGGATCAAGCCAAATGGAAGGCCGTGGGCGCCGTAGCCTGGTGGGTGTCCAAGGATGCTCTTCCGCAGAATGTCGACAAGAACTAGCCCGCTCAAGCTGATACGGATCAGTTGCGTTTCCACACTGCGGGTTTTTCGCACCGCGAGCATGGATTCCAGGTTGCGCGTCGGTAAGACCAGCGATGTACTGCTCCGGCGTAAGAGATGTCGTCTGGTTAAGGTAGATGGTAGCCATGTTCCTCCTTGTGCCCATTACATGATGAACGCATACTTTCAAGCGGCTGCATTATTGGGCGGAGTCGTGCTGGCACATGCTGTAAAAGATCAGGCGCTCTCGGATGAGATTCTAGAAAGCGTTCGGCAAAAGCTCAATTGACGATAGTGTTCCGTACGGATTGACGGATGAGAAGCACTCTCGGCAAATATTGCTTGTAAAAGAAAGTAAGCAGGTATCAACATGACGGTACGGGATTCAGAACGGCATTTTCAGTGGCCCCTGCAAAAAGCAATCCTACAGGGTTATTCGGTTCGCCTTGTCCCCGTCGATTACTCCCATCTCGACCAGCTCTCTGTCTGGTCAGCAGAGGAGGATATCTGGCGCTATATGACCTTCGCCCACCTCGCATCAAAGAACGACCTGCAGGAGTGGATAGGCACAGCGATGGATGCCAACAAACGCGGCATTGAGATGAACTTCGCAATCATCGATGAAGCTAGCCAATCTGCAGTCGGCACAACCAGCTTCTACCGGGTCGTATCAGAACATAAAGGCTTGAACTGGGAAAGACCTGGGTCGGAGCACCTTATCGGCGGACACGTATCAATACTGCGGCGAAGTATTTGATGCTCAGCCACGCTTTCGAAACGATCTCAGCGAACAGAGTTGAGTTGAACACTGATGCGAGAAATGTCCGATCGCAACGAGCGATCGAGCGACTCGGCGCTGTACGCGACGGAGTCTTACGCTGTCACACAATCATGCGTGATGGTTTTGTGCGTGACACTGTGAATTATTCCTTTACGATGAGGGACTGGCCAGCCACGAAGGTCCTCCTTCCGAAGCTGCTGGAAGAACGTATTTCTTACGTTTAACTCGAAAACACTCCCGGGTGGTTGACGGTGAGGTCGATGAGAGCATGGCCCTGTTATCAACAGTTGAGATTCGAATCCGAGATTCGCAGGACGCCAGCGGAATCCGCCAATTCTGAACATACTAGTCGGAGAAGTCCGGGAAGACCTTCTCCTGTCCCGCCTCACCATCGGCCAGGTGTACTGCTTCTTGGAAGTCCTTAGCTGAATACCGCACAATAGCTGGCGGCGTGAGTGCGCCAATCGACAACATGGTGAGAAGATTAACCATCGCTGTCCGCACTTTCGCGAGCGGTTGGGAAGGCACCCAGCGCGCGAGC
>NZ_JAEDXW010000038.1:0-35726 GCF_036877565.1 Edaphobacter sp. HDX4 | reverse complement strand
ACGGCGATCTGATCGGCGTTCCGGGCAGTTGAGATGCGGTGGGAGATGAAGATGGTGGTGCGGCCCTGCATCACTCGGGCGAGCCCCTGGAGGATGCGCTCTTCCGTGTAGGTGTCGACCGATGCCAGCGCGTCGTCGAGGATGAGGACGCGAGGATCGCGAATGATGGCTCGCGCGATCGCAGTGCGTTGCTTCTGTCCGCCCGAGAGCGTAACGCCGCGCTCGCCCACCATGGTGTCGAAGCCGCGAGGAAACTCGAGAATCTCTGTGCGTATGTGTGCTGTAGCCGCGGCGTCTTCAATCTCGTCGTCTGTGGCTTGCGGCGTACCGAAGGAGATGTTGTGGCGGATGGTGTCGGAGAAGAGGAAGGTCTCCTGCGGCACGAATCCGATGTTTGCGCGAAGCTCCGCCAGAGGGAAGGTGCGGATAGGCTCGCCGTCTACGAGGATCATGCCGGGATCGGCGTCCTGCAGTCGCGGGATGAGCGAGACCAGGGTGGATTTTCCGGAACCGGTGGGGCCGACGACAGCGAGTGAAGATCCGGCAGGGATGCTGAGATTGATGTTGTGCAGTACTGTCGGGCCTCCGGGGTAGGCGAAGGAGAGATCTCGAAACTCGATGTCTCCATTGAGGACGCATTGCGGCAAGTGCGCGATCGATGCGGCGGGAAGTGCGGAAGGGGTCTCCGGATCGGGGTGGCAGGCGACCAGAGCCAGATCGTCGGCGATTTCGGGCTTCTGTTTCAGTAGTTCGTCAATGCGAACGACCGAAGCGGTTCCACGCTGAAAGAGATTTATGACCCAGCCAATCGCAATGATGGGCCAGATGAGCTGCACCATGTAGACGTTGAAGCTGGTGAATTCGCCAACCGTGATTCGATGCTGGATAACCTCGTGGCCTCCGATGAGCAGCGTGATCATCAGGGAGAGTCCAAGGACGAACTCAAGCGTAGGCCAGAGCATTGCCATCAGGCGAACAAGGTGGAGGCTGCGGCGGATGTACTCGCGATTGGCCTCTTCAAAGGAGGCAATCTCAGCTTCCTCCTGGGCGAAGGCGCGAATGAGGCGGGCGCCGGAGAAGTTCTCCTGCGCCTTCGCGGAGATATCGGAGAACATGGCCTGGATGCGCTCGAAGCGGCGGTGAATCCTGTTTCCGAAGTACTGAACGATGACCGAGGCAGCTGGCAGAGGAACGAAGGCGAAGAACGTCAGCTTGGGGCTGATGCGGTACATGAATGGCAGCGCGGCGCAGGTAAAGACCAGGGTATTGGCGCTGTACATGATCGCTGGACCGAGAAGCTGCCGGACCGCGTTCAGGTCGTTGGTGGTCCGAGCCATGATGTCGCCGGTTCTGTGCGTGTTGTAGAAGGCGGGGGATTGGCGTTCCAGGTTTGCGAAGAGATCGTTGCGCAGGTCGAATTCGATCTCGCGCGAGGCGCCGATGATGACCTGCCGTGTGATGTAAAGAAACACTGCCGAGGTGGCGGCAACCAGAAGGAGGCGAAGAGCGTGATAGAGGATCTTCTGCTGGGTGATACCGTGTCGCATGTCATCGATGGCATGGCCAATGACGATAGGCACCAGCACCTTGAGGGTGTTGTACAGGATGACGGCGACGCCTCCCCACGCGAGAGACTTCCAGTACCGTTTGAGGTAGGGATTTAGAGGTTTGAGACGATCCATCATCATGAAGAGAATAGTTTAAGCCGTACCCATTAGATACCGGAGCGATGGCCGAGGTTCTAAGAATTGCCGATCGCTCCGGTGTGTCTCTATCGGTGTGGGGTGTCCTGCGGTGGGGTTCCGCCTGAGGGAGAAGTCGCGGGTGGAGGTGAGGGAGGCTTGCTCGTGGAAGGTTCCGGCGTATCAGCTGGTTTGGCAGGTGCCTGAGCCGGGTTTGCTTCGGAGGGCTGAGCCGCTGGTGCGGGCTGGGGCTTTTCCTCGGGAGGCGTATCGGACTGTGCCACCAGTTCTACGTCGAAGATGAGGTTGGCTTTCGGTGGAATCACGGGAGGACGACCAGATTCGCCATAGGCCAGTTGATACGGAACGTAGAGACGTCGCTTGCCACCGATATGCATCCCCTCAAACCCGGTATCCCAGCCTGGGATAACCCTGCGGGCCCCGTACGGAAACACGATGGGCTCTGCGCCGGGATGATCGTCTGAAGAATCGAACTTGGTGCCGTCGGTCAGCCAGCCTGTGTATCGGACCGTGTAGTACTGTTGCTGCTTTGCCAGATCTCCGGTACCTACCTGCGTGTCGACATAACGCAACGCATAGAGTGCTTTCGGAGTTCCCGCTATCTTCGGGACGTTCGGAGGACTGTCGAGGGGATCCTCCGTCGACGCGGCAGGGGTCTTCGCTGCCGAATGGGTCGCTGTCGTCGGCGACGTGGAGGTGGTCGAGGAAGGGCGGCGCGTGGTGTGCTTCTGCGCTGTTCCGGTCGTCTGGGCCGCTGCGGTTGCGGTGATGAGAGTTGCCACGAAGAGGGAGGATCTAAGAGTCATCTTGCCTCTTAGTGTAGGTCACATGCGTCCTCTCGTGGGCCTGGGCAGAACGGCCCATCCGTATCTCACTGGGACCATTGATGAAAGATCAGACGATTTTGTGCCGGTTGGAGCGACTGAGAAGTTTGAAGATGTGGTCCCATGCAGCCGAAGCTCTGGCTACATGGGACGCAGGGGTTCAGCGTCAGTTGGATGGCAGGGTGACGCGCAGGCTACCGCCGAAGCTTCCCCCGGTGTAGGTGCCTGTAAGTCTCTCGACTGTGGAGGCTCCGGGTGCTCCGGCCGAGGCAGGGAAGTCCGCCGTCACAATTGCGGAGCCACCGGGCTGTATATCTCCCAAACTGGTTGGAGTGAGGGTTCCAGCGGCACTCCCAAGGAATGCGTTTGTAAGTTCCACATCCTGGGCAGTGCCGGTTCCTGTATTTGTGACTGTTACGACGGCCTGGTAGCTGCCATCGCCGACTGCGTAGAGCTTTGCACCGGTCATCAGCTTGACCGAGCCCTGAGAAGCGGGAGTATCGATGACGAGATTGCACAGCGAAATCGTTCCGACCTGCGAGATCGCGTCCCAGTGATCGAGACTGGCGACGCCTGCCTGCTCCGTGCGGAAGGAGTAGTTTGTTCCAATCGTGATTTCGTCCTGTCCCGCGGGAGTTACATAGATGGAGTATTTCTTTGCGGCCACATCGACCACGGCGCGGAAGTGATACTGGACTCCCGCTGCGTAGTTGATGGTGCTGGCCGCAGCGAAGACGCCTCCATTCCGTGCATCGATCTGGCCTGTCGGGTTGAAGCGTCCTGAGATTGCGAGTCCGGTGAATGCCGATTGCGGACCAAGCGAGAGACCGACGTTGGAGTTATTGAGCGAAGTTGATGGTGTCACATCCCATTCCGCGGTGAAGGTGCCTGTCTGGGTTGGAATGGTGCCATTGATCCAGTAGTTCCCGAGCTGCCGAATGCAGGAGTTGCTGAGCGACGTAATGATGAGGAGGGCAGTAGCGGATCGGGTAGTGGATCCATCGCTGGCAGCGACGGTGATGGGGTAGGCTCCCGGCGGTGTTGTGCCCAGGGTGGTAATGGTGAGGGTAGAGGTGGGGTTGGCGCTGCCCACAATTGGGGACGAGAAACTGACGCTCGCGCCTGCTGGAAGGCCGCTGGTGACGCTTAACGCGACGTTGCCAAGATAGTTGGTAGCCGTCGAGAAATTGATCCCGAAGCTGACGGCATCCCCCGCGACTGAGCTGACGGAAGATGGCGATGCAGTGATGGTGAAGTCAGCGGAGGCGGAGTTGATGGTCAGCGTCAGCGGAAGAGCAAAGGTAGAGTTGCCGCTGGAACCTGTAATCGTGATGGGATAGATCCCCGGAGTGGCCGTGTTGGCAGAGGACACGGTGAGGGTCGTCGATCCGCTGCCGGTTACTGTCGAGGGGTTGAAGGATGAGGTCGTTCCGGCGGGCAGACCGGCGACGTTGAAGGAGACGGTGGGGCTAGGATCGCTGCCGGGAACGACGTTGATTGCGAAAGTTGCGCTGCTTCCGGCGTGGAGCGCAGCGGCGGTGGATGGAGCCCGCATGAGGAAGGGCCGCAGCGAAGAGGCGTCGCCTCCATGCGACAGGCTCTCGTAGACCATGATGTGGTATTCGGTTGGATTGGGAAGCTGCCGAATCACGGTGTTGAGATATTCGATGGTTAGCGGGAGATCGAGGCCGAGGCGATTGTGGTACTCGTTGTAGCCGATCTCGTCGGTTGGATACACCTGCAGGGTGACGGTTCCGTTGCAGATGTAGGACGGCACAGCAGTGCTGTTTGCGAGCAGGTACTTCGCATTGAATTCGAGCGCCGAGGTGAGGCGATTCTTGGCGTTGCTGGTGGGGTCGTTATAGAGGTCGACACCCTGGACATAGGCAGTCTCCGCGGCGTCAAGGGCTCCTGAGATGCCGTACTGTGCGTGGCCGAAGTCGCGACAGGTCTCCTGCGAGATGCCATCGACCCGGGAGTCATAGACGGTCTGCCCGTACCAGTTTGCGTTCCCTCGTGGCGCAGGGACAGGCTGGCCTCCATCGGTGTGATAGTAGAAGTAAGCAGGGATGCGCTGCTTCCAGTAGAGAACGCCTTTGTCGAAGGTGGTTCGGTCATCGTTGAATACACCGATATTGATCATTCCTTCGATCATGCTGATCTCCCAGTTCCCGTTGGAAGAAGAGCCATTGATGATTCTGGGAAGAATGACGGTGCTCAACATCGTCTTGAACTGTTGAATGTCGGTGTCCGTCCAGCCCGCATTGGAGTAGCGGATGATCTCGGCGGCGCGGGGAAATTTCTCGCTGTCCCACGCGGCCTGGAGAGGCTCATTCGAATTCGTATAGCCCTTCAGGTTATAGGCGTAGGTATTCAGAATGTTGATTGCATTGGCGGCGTACTGATGGTTGCCGGTGATGTACCAGAGCAGGGCCTGAAGGTAGGCTGCGCTGGAGTCGTTGTCGGCAGCCGAGCAGCCGTAGTTTGGGTTCGAAGTCGGACCGCACTCGATGATACCCGTCGCCGGCGGCCCCTGAATCTGGTAAGTGAGTGATCCGATGTTGCTGTCGAGCGCCTTGAGATACGCGGAGTAGAAGGGCTCTTCATGCGCAGCGACCATGGTCTTGGTGTAATCGAGTTGAGCGCGGCTGACGAGAACTCCGGGATGCTGGAACGCCTGAGCGTCTGCTTTGAGAGAAAGACTTAGGAGGGTGGCTGTGATGGCGAGGAAGAGGAGAAACGCATTTCTGCACTGGACTCTCATGGGGAAGCACTCCTGTTTGTACACGCGCGACGTGTAATCGTGGATGCAAGACACAGGCGGGTAAGGCGGCCCTTTGACTGATCTGGACCGTGAAAGGAATGCTTTGAGACAAACGTATGTCTTCGATTTCTTAACTTATGTTTTTAGATCGCACTAAATAGCCGACAGCCATTTAGCCCGATGCGTAGAAGAGCTGTCAATGTGAAAGAAAGTGCGAATATGCCTGGGGGCCTATTCGTGCGACGGTAGCGCTAACATCGCGATCTTAGGTAGGTGTGCGAAGCAGCAGATACGTTGCCGCAATTCCGAAGAGAACATCGGGAGACCATGCAGCGAGTACGGCGGGGAGCGTGTTGACGTTTCCCATCGCCTGGAAGATTCCATCAACCACCCAGTACGCGATTGCCAGACCGATGGCGGTGGCAATCCCTGCAAGCGATCCACGCTTACCGACGGAGAACGCAAATGGGATCGCGAGAACGGCCATGACAAGCGTTATAAGCGGGTAAGCCAGTTTGCGGTTGAGCTGCACGCTGAGCCGCTTGGTATCAAAGCCGGATTGATTCAGATCGGAGATATAGCGGGAGAGCTCGTTGTAGTTCATCTCCTGGGCGGGACGATCTTCTTTGACGAAATAAGACGGCTGCTCGTGAATCTTAGGAAAGGCGGCGACGGTGAACGGATGATAGGAGGCGATGGTGTCTCCCTCAAAGGTGCGTTCCCACCCCTTTTCAAAGACCCAGTGTCCTTCCCCTTCGTTCCAGTGAGCCGATGAGGCAAAGATCCTCCGTTTCAGAGCGAAGGTATCGGGATCGAATTCGAAGACGGTCAGATTGGCGAAGACGTTTTTTGTCGCGTCGAAGAACTGGTAGTAGAAGATGCGCGTCGGCGATCCGGATGGTCCTGCCTGTCCGGAGATCCATTTCCGATCGGGTCGGAGGAAGGTCTGGGCCGGCTTGTCTTTGATGATCGAGCGGAGCGCTTCCTGTCGCCGGTTGGCGGCCGGAAGATAGAGCTCGTCAAAGGCGAAGAGACACCCTGCGACAAGGAGGGTGGTAAAGAGGACAGGCGCGATGATTCTGTAGATGCTGACCCCTGTAGCCTTCATTGCGGTTATCTCCGACGAACGGGTCAGCGCACTGAAGGTCACCAGCACCGCGACCAGGGCACAAAGCGGCGTGACGTTGTAGAGGATGAACGGAATCAGATTGATCAGATAGTCCCCGACTGTCACCAGCGGAGTGCGGTTGCGGATGATGTCACCGGTCAGCTCAAAAAAAGTGAAGATGAGAAAGAGCGCGGAGAACGAGCACAGGATGAGGGCGAAGTTGGTGGCGTACTCGCGCATCACGTAGTCGTCGAGCAGCAGGGGAAACTGAACATGGAAGGTGCGGCGAAACTTCTTTACCAGGCCGGAGAGATGGAGCCTGCTGCCGCCGGCGGCAAGCTGGCGTCCTCGCGAGGTGAGAGTGAGGAGCCGGTTGAGTTGCACTCCAAGCGAAGAGATGAGGCCCAACGCAAGACCTCCCTGCGACATCTGGTAGAGCAGAAGAATTCCAGCAGCGGCGAAGAGAAGATTCGCCCCCCAGACTCCGAGGAACGGGGAAAGCTTGCCGTTCTTCGCGAAGGCAATTCCGATCTGGGAGAGGAAGTAGTAGATGAAGACCAGCACGATCGTGAGCACAAATCCCGTGGATTTGCCTCCGCGTTTGGAGGAGAGTCCGAGCGGAACGCCGATGAGCATAAGAACCAGGCAGGCGAAGGGGAAGGAGAATCGCCGGTTCAGCTCGATGCGATAGATTCGCGATTGATGACCTGGAACCGAGTTGTCGGGAGAGTTCCCAAGCCTCCAGAGCTCCCGCATCGGAAGGGCGAGGATCGGAGTGTCAGAGCGGCCAAGATGCGGGTCTTCCTGCAGGCCGGTCTGGATAGGAAGATCGGTGGAGGCAAAGGTCGAGATGTTGTACTGATTGGGATCGGTGGCTGAGGTCTGATGCTGGCCGCCCTGAATAAGGTGCAGGCGTATGCTTCGAGGATCGTTGGAGACGACGACTGCCTGATCGGCGGTCGTGATGTTGGGATTCGCCGGTTGCGTCAGGTCCGCGAGGAAGACGTGGTGCCAGAGCGCGGCGCCTTGTGCCGGGCGAATGTCCTGAATGTAAAGGACGTAGTTGCGGAAGTCCTCGTAGAAGACGCGAGGCTGAACTTCGAAGGACGCCTGACTGCTGATGAGGGACTTCTTGAGAGCGAGCGTGGCGGCAGCGGATCGTGGCGCAAGGTAGAGCGAGTTGAAGAGTCCCAGCGCGACGGCCAGACCGGAGACGATCGACACTACGCGTACGAAGCTGAGTACGCCGATGCCGGCGGCCCGCATCGCGGTGATCTCGGAGTCGGCTGCGAGACGCGAGAGCCCGAGCAGAATCCCGACGAGGACCGACATCGGGATGGTGACGATGAGGAAGCTGGGAAGAAGGTAAGCAAAGATGCGAAGAACGTCCGTCAGCGAAGCCGAATCACGGACGACAAGCGCCACGATGTCGCCGAGGTCGCGCATAAAGAGCACGAAGGTGAACAGGACGCCACCGAGTATGGCGTGGGCGCTGACTTCGCGAAGGATGTAACGGGTCAAGATACGCATGCTTCTAGTTCTATGTTTGAGTGTACGCGATCCCCCTCCCCTACCGAAAAGCGTGCAAAGTCTTCTAAATAAAGTTCTTAGCTTTGGACCTCTGCTACAGCAGTTCACTTTCTGGCGGAGCAAAAGAAAAGCCCGGCCAAGGGCCAGGCTTCTTTTCTCTATGGCTCGATTTTATCAGGCGCGTCAAGAAAGACTGTGGAAAAGAGGGTCTCGGTGTCATTCCGAGCGGAGCGCCTCCACGGGATTGATGGAGGCGGCGCGACGGGCTGGGATGAAGCTGGCTAGCATCGCGGCCATTCCCAGCAGGAGTACTACTGCGGCAAAGGTCTGCAGGTCCCAGGACCGGGTTCCGAAGAGGAGACTGCGCAGGAAGGCCGCCGACGCGATGGAACAGAGGATCCCGGCGACGATGCCTACGATGGTGAGCCGCCCTGCTTCCTTGAGGACGAGCTGGTAGACCGAGGCTCGTGCGGCGCCAAGGGCCATGCGGACGCCGATCTCCCGGGTGCGCTGGCTGACGGAGTAGGCGATGACGCCGTAGAGGCCAATGACGCCCAGGAGGAGAGCGAGAGCGGCGAAACCTCCCACCAGCCAGGCGGCAGACCGGTGCAGGTACGCTGCGGGTGAACCATCGATGCGCTGCTGCATGGTCTGAGGATCCATGGTGCCGATGCCAGGGTCGACCTGATGAATCCCATTGACCAGAGCGGGGAGCAAGGACTTCTCATCGCCCGAGGTTTTTACGACGAGAGCGTAGAAGGTGTCAGAGTCCTGGTTATACGGCTTGTATTCGGCGGGCCAGATCTCTGCATCGAGAGAGCTTTCCCGGACGTTGTCGACGATGCCGATGACCTCTTTAATGGAGTCAGGCTTAAGATCACCGCCACCGTATTTCTTGCCGATGGGGTCTTCTCCAGGAAAGTATTTATCAGCGAAGGCTTTGTTGATGACGGCGACGCGAGGGCGACTGTGGTCCTCTTGTTCGGTGAAGATGCGTCCACGCAGCAGATGTGCCTGGATCGTCTTGAAGTAGTCAACGCTTACGTCACGCTCGTTGACCTCGTTATGCTCTCCATGGAAGGGATGGCCGACGACGCGAATCCAGTCGGTGTTGCCGTTGCCAGTGGTGGGAAGCACGCTGGTGGCGGCGGCAGAGGTGACGCCGGGCAGGGTGGAGACGCGAGCGAGGATCTTGCGGGTAATGACGACAACTTCTTCATCCTTCGGGTAGCTCTTTCTGGGGATCGAGACATAGAGTGTCGCCAGGTGAGAAGGTTCAAACGCGAGATCGACGTGGAGAAGCCGGTAGAGGCTCTTTCCCAGGAGACCTGCACCAACCAGGAGAACCACTGCAATGGCGAGTTCGACGATAACGAGATTGGACCCAAGCCTGCGCCAGAGGGTGCCGGCAGAGCCGCGATCACCTTCGTTGAGCGCCTCGCGCATGGAGGAGACAGGCAGGCGCAACACTGGCGTGAGCGAAAAGATGGCCGCAGCGATGAGTGAGACGATGGCGGCAAACAGAAGCACATGCGAATTGAGAGTAAGCCGGCTGATATAGGGCATGCTGGAGAGCATGTCTTTGGAGACCAAGCCAAGCAGGAGGTGCATGACAAGGTATCCAGCGGCGAGGCCGGTGGCTGCTCCCATCGAGACGAGAACGAGTCCTTCTGTAATGAACTGGCGAACGAGACGTGCAGGGGAGGCTCCGAGGGCTCCCCGAACGGCGAATTCGCGGCGGCGGCTTTCGGAGCGGACGAGTAGAAGGCTGGCCACGTTGACGCAGGCGATGACGAGAAGAAGGATGGCTCCGGCAAGGAGGATAAAAAGAATTGGACGGATGGTCCCAACGATGAGCTCTGAGAGGGGTGCGAGTGTGGCACCCTGATCGCGATTCGAGCCGGGGTATTGAATCTCAAGCTGCTTTGCGATCGCGGCCATCTCGGTTTGTGCCTTCTCAAGAGTCACGCCGTCTTTGAGCCGGGCGATGGCGAAGAGGTTATGGCAGCTTCGGCGTTTCTCGCAGTTGGTAAGCTGGTGCATCGTGGTCCAGAACTCCGCATTGCCGCGAGGGGCGAATTCAAAGTCCGCCGGTAGGACGCCGACGATTGTGGTGGGGTTTCCGTCGAGGGATACGGTCTGGCCGATGATATCCCCGCGTCCTCCGAAGCGGTGCTGCCAGGTCGAGTACGGAAGGATGGTGGTTGCGGGTGCGTTGGGCTGGTCTTCCCCGGAGTAGAAATCCCGACCGAGAATGGGCCGGACACCGAGCGTGCGAAAAAAGCCATCCGTGATGCGAACAGCGGGGACGGGCTCGATTCCGGACGGCGTCGCAAGGAGATATCCGGTCCCGGTGTAGGCGTCCAAGGACGTGAAGACTTTATTTAAACGCTGCCAGTCGCGAAAGTCCTCGTAGGAGAGATTAGAGCGAGGGAAGGCGACACCATGCTCCGCAACATCAACCAGACGTGTGGGATTGGCATAGGGAAGTGGCTTGATGAGTGCAGCATCGACGAAGGCAAAGATGGCGACGCTGGCTCCGATCCCCAGCGAAAGCATGAGGATGGCGGTGATGGTAAAGCCGGGAGAGCGGCGAAGCTGCCGCAGGGCATAGTGAATGTCCTGAACGATGGTTTCGAGAAGAGGAAGTGTGCGACGCTCGCGATGAGCCTGTTTGGTGCGTTCCATGCCGCCGAGTTTGCGCAGGGCATCGCGGCGGGCTTCGTCAGGCGACATGCCTGCGCGCAGATTGTCGTCGATGTGCAGTTGAAGGTGGCTTTCGAGCTCCGCGGAGAAGTCGCTCTCCCGCTGCTGGTTTGGAACGATCCCTCTGAGTCTACGAAACCATGCGCGAATGAGATTCATGATGGATCCTCCGAAGGAGCAAGAAAGCGGGCCACGATAGCAGTTGTCTGTTCCCAGCTGCGAGTCTCCTTCTCGAGAAGGCGGCGCCCGGATCGGGTCAGGGAGTAGAACTTGGCGCGCCGGTTATTCTCCGACTGCCCCCACTCTGAAGCGATCGCGCCCTCCTGCTCCAGACGAAGCAGGGCGGGGTAGAGGGTGCCGTAGTTCAGAGAAAGCAGCTCGCCGCTGGTCTGCTCGATTCTCCGGGCAATCCCGTAGCCGTGGAGCGATCCCATGCTCTCGAGAGTCTTGAGAACCATCAGAGCCAGCGTGCCTTGCCAGACGTCGGTCTTGTCGCCCATGTGTCTCCTATTGCTTTGCCATAGGAGTATGGGGCAGTGATCTATGGGAATGCAATAGGAGAAGAGAGAAAATGTGACGAAATGCAGGAGGAGGAAGTCGGGGGAGTGAATCTTTTAGCGCAGGATCAGGGGTTTGCGACGAAGCGATATCCGACGCCACGCACGGTGACCAGGTGCTGGGGATTGGATGGATCATCCTCAATGTAACGACGCAGGCGAACGATGAAGTTGTCGATCGCGCGAGTGTCCGTATCCTCATGCACGCGCCACACCTGCTCAAGGATCTCTTTGCGAGGGACGATCTGACGTTCGCGTTCCGTGAGATACCGCAGCAGGTCTGCCTCCATCACGGTCAGGTGGGTCGTGCGATTGGGAGCTACAAGCTCAAGCTCGTCAAAGCGTATGGTGCGGTGATTGAAGGCGTACTCGGGCGATGGTGCGGCTGTCTCGGCCTGTTTTGTGGTGACGGCGGGATCGCGCTGCCAGGCTGTACGCCGCAGAAGCGATTTGAGGCGTACGAGCAGAATGTTGAGATCGAAGGGTTTCGGAAGGTAGTCGTCAGCCCCTGCCTCGATTCCCTCGAAAATCTCCTCGGGGCGGGATCGCGCAGTCAACATGAGCACAGGCGTAAAGAGCTTTGCTTCGCGAAGTTCGCGAACGATCTCAATTCCGTCTGTTCCGGGGAGCATGCAATCCAGCACCACCGCTGCGATCGACTCTCCCGGATCCAGGAGATAGGCGAGTGCGGCATCACCGTCGGATTCGTGACGAGTTCGGTAACCTTCTGCCTGCAGGTTGAAGAGAAGCCCCTGCGCGAGATGCTCTTCATCCTCCACGACGACGATGAGGGGCGCGTCCATGAGAGCCGCTCCTGTGGTCATGCACGCTCCTTCATGGTCGGGTAGGAGCGGCCGTTGGCCATAGAGCTGGAGGCTTCGCTCGCTGTGGAAGGATTTGCGAGAGGAAGGGTGAGGGTAATGGTTGTTCCCATGTTCGGCCCCTGGCTCGCGGCTGTAGCGTCGCCGCCGTGCTGGCGCGCGATGCTGCGAACGAGAAAGAGTCCGAGACCGGTTCCCTTGATGCGCAGCATGGTTCGGCCCGGGACACGGTAAAAGCGGCGGAAGATACGTTTGTGCTGGTTCGGCGGGAGTCCGACGCCGGTATCGGTGATCCGCAGTGTGGCCCATGTGTAGTGCGTGATGGCGAGCGAGCAGCGGACGTGAACGCCTTCGGGAGAGTACTTAACAGCGTTATCCAGCAGATTGAGGATGGCGATGCGGAGATCGTCAGCGAGTCCCATGACCCGGAGGTGAACGCCGCCCGGTACCGGCTGCAGAACGATTGCATCGGGCGGAAGGTGATGGCGCTGGAGAGTTATCGCGATGCACTCGGAGAGGAGAGACCCCAGATCGATGAGTGTACGACTCTGCTGCCGGTGGCGCTGGCCAAGCTGACCCGCCTTGAGAACCTGTTCGACGGTCGCCAGCAGGCGGTCGGAGTCTGCAAGCATGTTGGTGTAGAACTGCTGGCGTTGGGCCTCGTCGACCGGCCGGCGCTGCAAGGTCTCAAGGTAGAGACGGATGCTGGCGATGGGGGTCTTCAGCTCGTGCGTGACGGCGTTCAGGAAGGAGTCCTGACGTTCGTTACGGCGGATCTCTCTGACGAGAAACACGGTATTGAGAACGACACCGGCGATGAGCATGGCGAAGAGGATGATTCCGACGACAGCCAGTGCGACGGTGCGCTCATTGAGAACGACCCAGCCAATATTGAGAGTGACTGCGAGCCCAACGAGAAGGGTGCCGAGCGTAATGAAAAAGGCGATCGTTCCGCGGCGTCGAGTAAAGTTCATGCCCAGGCTCTATGCGAAGTATACGAGCACGGCGGTCCAATCGCATGGAAACAGGAGAGGAAGACGAAGAAGCATCGTTGACGGGCCGGAAAGGGCAAAAGGAGAACCGGCCATGAATCGAAGTTCACGGCCGGTCGCTTCTTCTGCGGATTGAGTTCTGCGGATCGGTTACCGGACCATAAATTCAGCCCTGCAGCCCTTGTCGACCCAGATGCCGCGACTATCCGATCCCCACGTGCGTCCCTGGATGCAGGCGGACCCGCTGCGCTGCTTGGTCAGCTGAACGCCGTGTCGGCTGTTTGCACTGCAGTAGTTGCGCTTGCCATCGTCGGATGCGCAGTAGATTGTCTGGCCCCCACCGTTTCCATTTCCTCCACCGTGCCAGTTGTTGCCGCCGTTTCCATTGCCGCCGCCGTTCCAGTTATTGTTGTTGCCGTTTCCGCGCCTGGTGATGAACTCAGCCCTGCAGCCTCGGTCGACCCAGATGCCGCGGTTATCATATCCCCAGGTTTGCCCCTGGATGCAGGCGGATCCGCTGCGCTGTTTGGTCATCTGAACACCGCCACGGGTGTCGGCATTGCAGTAGTTGCGGTGCCCATCGTCCGATGCGCAGTAGATGGTCTGGCCGTGTGCAGCGGGGGGCTTAATGAAGACTGCGCAGGCTACCAGGGAAAGGAAAAGAAGGGTCAGAAGTCGAACCTTGGGAATCATGAACGCCTCTCGATCGAATCGGTTGAATATGTTTTTCACATCGACAGCTGATTAACTCGACGACAATGCTTCCGCAATTTATCTCATCGAATGAGATGCAATTTTCAACGACAAGTATGTACCACATGCGAAAGGGTTTTTGCCGGAGCGAGGGGTGCCGCAGGCAAAGAAGAGGGCGCAGAGAGTAGTCTCCGCGCCCCTTTAGTACTGTCTTAGATGGATCGTTACATTCCGGCAGGCTTCGGGTCGACAGGATCAAACTTGGCGATCTGGACCTTCTTGGCCAGACCGACCTTTTCGAGCAGCCAGATGCCGTAGTAGTTGATGTCGAACTCGTACCAGGCAAGTCCGTGCCGAGCGCTGACCGGATGAGCATGGTGATTGTTGTGCCAGCCTTCGCCACCGGTCAGGATGGCTACCCACCAGTTGTTGCGGGAGTCATCGCGGGTCTCAAAGCGGCGCTTGCCCCAGAGGTGCGTGGCGGAGTTAACCAGCCATGTGGCATGCAGGCCGAGCGTGACGCGGAGGAAGGTTCCCCAAAGCACCATTCCGAGCGCACCGACGATGCGATGTTCGGGAGGCGCGATCGCAGCTCCGAGGGCGACCTGCAGCAAGCCTGCGAGGGTCAGCGGGAGCCAGTGATACTTCGACAGCCAGACGTGGACCGGGTCCCGGGTGAGGTCGGGAGCATAGCGGCCGAGCAGAGCAGTCTCTGAGTGGAGCGCGCGACCGGAGATGATCCAGCCAGCGTGTGCCCACCAGGTGCCGTCGTGAGGAGTGTGCGGATCGCCGTCGTGATCGGAGTTCTGATGATGGACGCGATGGGTGGCAACCCAGAAGATGGGTCCGCCCTCAAGCGCCATGGTGCCGCAGGTGGTCAGGAAGTACTCGACCCACCGGGGAGTCTTGTAGCCGCGATGCGTCAGCAGACGGTGATAGGCCATGCCGATTCCGACGTTGATCGCGAAGAAGTACATCACGGCCGCGACCGCGAGATTAGTCCAGGAGAAGAAGAACAGCGCAGCGATCGCGCCGACGTGGAACAGGCCCATTGCGATCGCCGTGATCCAGTTGATGCGGCCTTCCTGGTGCTCGCGGCCCATGCGAAGGTCTTCACGAACCTTGCGGGCTGTGCGCGTAGCAGCAGAGATGGCGGCTTGCTGCTCTGTGGAGATGGAGGCCTGGGTGATCTCTTCCGTCGGAATCATTGATGTGCTCATAGGGTCTGTTTTGCTTCCTTCCAGAACTTCTATTTCGAAGCTAACAGGATGTGAGAAGGGTGGATGTAAGAGTTTTGTAATGCCTTAGGTGCCTGCATTTACGGGACAAATTGAGCGGTTTTCGCCAGGGTTTCCGGGCGAAGGAAATCGCAGATTTCTTCTAAAAGAGAGTGGGAATTAGATTTGCGATGCTTGACATATTCTTATATGGGAATATACAGTTCGGTTCATGGCTAGAGCAGCAACTACCGCAGACGTCTTCAACGCGATCGCTGAACCTCGCCGCCGCGAGATTATCGGCGTGCTTGTGGACGGTCAGGAGCGTGCGGTGGGCGATGTCGTGAGACTTGTGCGTCTGCCGCAGCCTGCGGTCTCCAAGCACCTGGGTGTTCTGCGCCGGGTCGGCGTGGTCACCGTGGTCAAGCGGGGGCAGCACCGCATGTACCGGTTGAATGCGGCGGAGCTGAAGCCGGTTCATGACTGGGTCAGGATGTTCGAGAAGTACTGGACGCACCAGATCTCCCGTATCAAGGAGCGTGCAGAGCAGAAGGCTGCCGAAGCGATCGGTCAGGCTCATGGAGCTAAGCTATCGTCCGGCAAAAACGAAGAGTAACCAGAGCTCAGGAGAGTGACGAAGGCTCTGGGTGGCTGTTGATTTCCGACCGAAAAGGAGAAAAGACGATGCCGGTAGCAGAGCAACAAGCGGTTCAGACATTCGAGATTTTGCGAGAAGAGGAGATTGCGGCGCCGGTTGCTGTTGTCTTCGAGACGCTTCTGGAGCAATTGGGCCCTTACAACGAAAGGCCCGACAAGGTACCGCTCCCGATGAAGCTTGAACCATGGCCCGGTGGCCGGTGGTTTCGCGACTTTGGCAACAACACCGGGCACTGGTGGGGAAACGTACAGGCGATCAAGCCTCCTGCCCTGCTTGAGATAAGCGGCCCCCTCTTCATGTCGTATCCGGCGACCTCAAATGTGCAATACCGACTGAGCGAGGAGAACGGAGTGACGCGGCTGAAGTTTGCCCACCGGGCTGCCGGGTGGATGCCGCCTGAGATCACTGAACAGGTTCATCTCGGATGGGAGTACATCATCGCCAAGGTCCGTGAACGATCGCAGCTTCGCAAGTAAGTCCTGCAAGGGTTGTGGCAGGAGTGAGCTTTAGCGACAGAATCCAAGCAGCGAATCACCGAACCCATAGGAGGACGAACATGCAGAACGCAGTTGTCTCTCGAAGTGAATGGTTGAACAGCAGGAAGGCTTTTCTGGCCAAGGAGAAGGAACTCACCCGGCGGAAGGATGCGCTGAACAAGGAAAGGCTTTCGCTGCCGTGGGTAAAGGTCGAAAAGGAGTATGTCTTCGAAGGTCCCGAAGGCAGCCGAACGCTCGGAGAGCTGTTTGGCGCCAAAGACCAGTTGCTGATCTATCACTTCATGTTCGGCCCGGAGTGGGAGCAGGGATGCCAGTCCTGCTCCATGGCTGCCGATACGATTAACGGCAACCTCGCGCACCTCAATGCTCGCGATATTGCGCTGGCCGTTATCTCGCGGGCTCCGCTGCCAAAGATTGAGGCGTTCCGCAAGCGAATGGGTTGGAGCTTCCCCTGGTTATCATCGTTCGCCAATGATTTCAACTCGGACTTCGGTGTGTACTTCACGCCGGAGCAGCGCGGTGGCAGCGGGTACTACAACTTCGGGACCGGGCAGCACCCCAGTGAAGAGGCTCCGGGCATCAGCGCGTTCTACAGGAATAAAGGAACGGGCGATGTCTTCCATACCTACTCGAGCTATGCGCGCGGAGTGGAGGGCCTGCTGGGCGTCTATTCGCTGATCGACCTCACTCCGAATGGGCGGAACGAGGGCGCGCTGGCATACCCGATGGCCTGGGTTCGTCACCACGACCGATATCAGACGGCGTAAATCTCTCTCAAAACAAGATTCGAGGATGCTATGAGCACAGCGATCGTAGATCACGAAGTCGTATCGGCCGCGAAGTGGACGGAGGCGCGCAAGGAACTCCTGAAGAAAGAGAAGGAGCTGACGCGCCAGAGGGAAGAGGTAAGCCGGCTGCGGCGTGAGCTGCCATGGGAGAAGATCGACAAGAACTACATCTTTGACGGGCCGCGAGGCAAGGAAAGCCTGTCGGAGCTCTTTGGAGCGAACAGTCAGCTTATCGTGTACCACTTCATGTTTGGGCCGGAGTGGAGCGAGGGCTGCCCGTTCTGTTCTTTCCTTGCCGATGGGATTGACGCTGCAGAGATCCATCTCAAGAATCACGATGTGACCCTGCTTGCGGTCTCACGCGCACCCTATGCCAAGATTGCTGCCTTTAAAGAGCGCATGGGCTGGAAGTTCAAGTGGGTTTCGTCATCGGGAAGCGACTTCAACTTCGACTATGGCGTGTCGTTCCAGAAGCCGGGGCACAACGGTTCGGACGAGCACGCTAGGGCCGAGGAGCGGATCGAATACAACTACAGCACCATGCCGTTCTTCAGTGAAGAGATGCCGGGGACCAGTGTTTTTTACAAGAATCCTGATGGCGAGATCTTTCACACGTATTCAAGTTATGCGCGGGGCGGAGAGGCGCAGCTGATTGCTTATAGCTACCTTGACCTGACCCCGAAGGGCCGCAACGAGACCGGCGCGCGCCGTGATCTGACAGAATGGGTGAAACACCACGACAAGTATGAAGAACCCGCGGCGCACACCTGCTGCGGAGGACAGTGATGCAGGTCCATAGCTGCTGCCCTGCGAACGGGCGCAACAGCTTTCCAGCACCTTCGAAGGCGCGACAGGCAAGAGATGCTGGCGAGTGGGGAGTCCCGACACTCGTTCTCTTTCTATTGCCCAAGTGTCCCATGTGTGTCGCTGCTTATGTCGCGATGTTTACGGGAATTGGTTTGAGCATCGAAGCTGCGACATGGCTGCGGGCGTCAACGCTTGCAGTCTGTGTTCTGGCGCTAACGGCATTAACGACACGGCTGTTGCGACGTTACTTTGTACCTGGATGATCTTGCCTTTGCCCTGTCTGGCTCAGCTACCATCCGACACCGCAGATCCTTCGACTTCGCGCTGGCGCGCTTCGCTCAGGATGACACCTGTCCGAAGCGTTGCAAAGATTTTCAGATCCGAATGGAATCGCATGTTCTGCGCGACTGCATAAGGCGTCTGTGTCGCTCTCGCTTTTAGCGGATATGTGGCTGACTATCAGCGCAACATCGCACTGGTTCCCACGACCTCCCCAGCCTTCAGGTAGTTTCCGTAGCCGACGATTACGGTTGAGCCGATGAGAAGAAGCAGGCCAAGAGTCACCAGAATCTTGGTCCGCTTGCTGGTTCCGCGCCACTCCTTGAGGGCCAATCCCCAGAGCGTGGCGAAGATGATGATCGATGCCATGTGCAAGGTCCAAGAGGAGAAGTCGTACTTGCCCATCTTGGTCTGGCCCATGGAATAGAAGAAGAACTGGAAGTACCAGATCACTCCCGCCATCGCCGCGAAGAGATAGTTGGCGGTAAGGGTGCGTGAGGACAGGCGGTCGTAGGTGGATGGGTCCAGGGGATCGAAGTCGACCATCGTCTGTCCGGAGGAGTGGCTGGCGCGCATGGGGTTCATGCCGGGCTCGCCCAGGAACTGTTTGGCGGAGCTGTTTTTGATGATCAGGATGACGGACCAGACGAAGTTGGTGAGGAAGCCTCCCCACAAGACCACGATCAGCACCGGCAGGTTCTGCCAGAGGTCGAGGCGGTTGTGGGCAAGCAACTCCTGCTTGGCTACCGTGGCGATGGGGGCTCCAGCCTTGAGGCCGAAGGCGAAGAAGGAGCTCATGATTCCTGCGAAGACGGCTACCGCAAGCCCCTTGCCGAAGTTATAGTCGGTCTCTCCGGCCTCTGCTTTCTCTTCCGGAGTGACCTCGCGTTCCTTCGAGAGTCCCGCTGCTCCATTGACAGCGACGGCGATCAGGCAGACGGCCACGCCCACCAGGATGATCTGACCGGACCGCTCATGCAGGATAGTGGACATCTCTCCGCTGTAGATGGGGGGAATCAGGGTTCCGAAAGCGGTGCAGAGTCCAAGAGCGATGGCATAGCCGAGGGCGATGCCGAGGTAGCGGATCGCCAGGCCGAAGGTAAGGCCGCCCATGCCCCAGAGAACTCCCCAGAGGACGGCATAGCGGATGCTGGTCGGGTCGTGCTGGTAAGCGGTATGCAGAACGTAGGAGAGATTGGGGACGAAGATCCACGCGAGTACGATGGGAGCGACGATCCAGGCGGCAAAACCCTGGATCAGCCAGTAGATCTCCCACGACCAGCGTTTGATAGCGCGGAAGGGAATGAAATTGGTAGCTGAGGCGAATCCGCCTATCCAATGATAGATAACGCCGATAAAAGGATTTGGTCCCACGAAGTCTCCGATTTGAGGAATGATAAAAGAAAGGGCTCCACGGGAGCGCGTACTATCGTAGCTGACATGAATTGTATCGAGAAACAAAATCTCTATTGAACCAGCTACGGCTGCACTGCAACTGGAGGTAGATCTGCAAGTCTCTCTGTTTATAACCTGTTATAACGACACCCTGTTTCCTGAGACAGGCAAGGCCGTCGTCAGAGTGCTCGAGCGGCTGGGCCATACGGTTGATTTTCCAGCGGGACAGACCTGCTGTGGACAGATGCACTGGAATACCGGTTATCAGACCGAAGCACTTCCGCTGGTGGGACGCTTTGTGGAGCAGTTTCGTCACGCGGAGGCGGTGGTGGTTCCCTCCTCAAGCTGCGTGGCGATGATGCGCGACCACTATCCGAAGATGGCTGACGAGATCGGAGATCGCAAGCTGATGGCCGAGGTAGCTGAGCTGCTGCCGCGCGTCTACGAATTTTCGGAGTTCCTGACCAAACGCCTCGGGCTTACGGACGTGGGCGCGTACTATCCGCACCGTGTGACCTACCACGCCAGCTGCCACGGCCTGCGCAATCTCGGGCTGGGAGACGGCCCGCTGAATCTGCTGAGGTCGGTGAAGGGTATCGACCTGGTCGAGATTGAGAATATGGAACAGTGCTGCGGCTTTGGCGGAACCTTCGCCGTGAAGAATGCAGACGTCTCCAGTGCGATGCTGGCAGAGAAGACAACCGCGGTCCTCAATACGGGCGCTGAGGCCTGCACTGCATGCGACAACAGCTGCCTTATGCACATTCAGGGAGCGCTGCACAGACAGCGGACGGGAGTCCAGACCGTTCATCTGGCCGAGATCCTGGCGGGAGCTGAGAGGGACGTGCTTTGAGTTCAGCGAATTCGGTCCTCGATCCCAAGCACTCCGTTCTTGATCCCAAGACCTCTCCGGCCTTCCCGATTGCGGCCAGGGTTACGCTGGGCGACACGCAGCTCAGAAAGAATGTCCGTCACGCGACGGAGGTCATTCAGAACAAGCGCGCCCGGGTCGTCGGCGAGATGCCGGACTGGCAGCAGCTCCGCGAAAGCGGCAAGCAGATTCGCCAGCATACGATGGCGAACCTGGACTACTACCTCGAAGAGTTTGAGCGTAACTGCACGCGAGCGGGAGGAAAGGTCCACTGGGCCCGCGATGGAGAAGAGGCCAGGCGCATCGTCACCGCGCTGGTAAAGGAGCATGCCGCGCCGGAGCGTCCGGAGGTCATCAAGATCAAATCGATGACGACCGAGGAGATTCATCTGAATCTTGCGCTCGAGGCAGCAGGCGTAAAGACCTACGAGACCGATCTCGCAGAGCTCATCATTCAGCTGGGTCATGATCAGCCATCGCACATCGTCGTTCCCGCGCTTCATAAGAATCGCCAGCAGATTCGCGAGATCTTTCAGCGCGAGATGAACCTTCCGGAGCTGGGCGACAAGCCGCAGGATCTGGCGGACGCTGCTCGGCGGTTTCTGCGGGAGAAATTCCTTCGAGTGAACACGGCCGTCAGCGGCGCCAACTTTCTGATCGCCGAGACCGGCGGGGTCTGCATTGTGGAGAGCGAAGGCAACGGAAGGATGTGCCTCACGCTGCCGGATACCCTCATCACCATCGCGGGTATCGACAAGGTTCTTCCGCGATATCAGGATCTTGAGGTTATGCTGCAGCTGCTACCGCGTTCCGCTACCGGCGAGCGCATGAATCCCTATAACTCCATCTGGACCGGAGTTCAGCAGGGAGATGGGCCCACAAACTTCCACGTTGTCCTGATGGATAACGCACGAACGGCTGTTCTGGCCGACGGAGAGGGCAGGCAGACCTTGAACTGCATCCGTTGCGGAGCCTGCCAGAACGCCTGCCCTGTGTACAGGCAGACGGGTGGTCACGCCTATGGATCGGTCTACGCCGGGCCTATCGGTGCCATCCTGACGCCTCAACTGCAGCAGCTGCACCACGCACAGACGCTGCCCTATGCCTCGTCGCTCTGCGGCGCCTGTTACGAGGTGTGCCCGGTCAAGATCAACATCCCCGAAGTCCTTATTCACCTGCGCAACAAGGTGGTCAGACAGAAGGGACCGCTCACTCCCGAGGCCTTGGCCATGAGGGCGGCGGGCTCTCTCTTCCGTTCCGAGCGCCGATTCCGTGCCGCACAACGCCTGGGCCGGTTTGCCGAGACGCCGCTCGTTCGCCGCGATGGAAAGGGCGAGGGGTGGATTGGATGGCTGCCGGGGCTTCTCGGCGGCTGGACGCAGGTGAGGGACCTGCGCGAGATGCCAAAGGAGACCTTCCGTGAGTGGTGGGAGAAGAGAGGAAAGCGTGGCAACTGACACAAGCGGAGCTTTGGATACGTCGTCGGCGCGCGCGGAGATTCTGCGTCGGATACGCACGGCGAATGCCGGGTCAGCCAATGCCGCAGGAGCGGCGGAACAGTGGGCTGCGATTGAGCGGCCCTACCGTCGGACACCGAGTGGGTCGCGCGAAGAGATCCTTGAGCTTCTGGAGGATCGCCTGCGTGACTACGACGCAAATGTGGTCCGGGTGAAAGAAGCTGAGATCGCCTCGGTTATCGGCCGGATGCTGACCGAGCGAGGCCGGGCAAAGTTGCTGATCCCCAGTGGTTTGGATCGAGCGTGGCTGCCCGAAGGCTTCGAGTTTGTCATCGACGAGGGGGTCCCAGCCTCGGTGCTGGATGGCTTCGACGGAGTAGTGACTGCGTCCACGGTCGCCATCGCACTGACTGGCTCCGTCGTGCTGCAGAACGTGGCCGGGCAGGGAAGGCGGGCCGTCTCTCTTGTGCCCGACTATCACCTTTGTCTGGTTCGGGTGGATGACGTGGTGGAGACTGTTCCGGAGGCCTTCGATCGGCTCAAGGCGACCGCGAATCTGCCTACGACTTTCTTTGCTGGACCCTCTGCAACGGCTGACATCGAGATGACTCGCATCAAGGGTGTTCACGGTCCCCGTTTTCTCGACATCATTCTGGTTGAATAGATTGGCCCTAATTTGGTCTCAAACAGAATCTGCGGATTTGTGAGAAGATGACATCCTATTTTGGTCAGGGTTCTACTTTCGGTGGAAGAGGTTTTTACATTTCTTTGACCTCTGGAAGGCTGAAATCGCTGGTGTCGCCCTGCCCCGATAGGTATATTTGTCCGACGAATGGGAAACCGAGAAACACATTCACGAGTGGCAGCTAAGCCGGTCTCTGATTAGTCTTCTCTTCGCTCGTACCGGCCGCCTCTGATCGTTCTGGCTCGCTGCATGGCGTGATCTGTCGTTGTCTCGGCAGTTCGTCATGAGGTGTCTGCGATGAGGTACATCCTTCGGCGGCCCGATCTTCTCGCATTAGCTCTTACCGCGCTGCTCGCCTGTCCTCCTGTCGTCTGGAGTCAGGCAGCTTCTTCGCGAAGACTCTCAAGAAACAGCCCTGGCGGCAGTTCCGTCTCACGAGCCGCCGATGGAGTCGTCATCCCGGGACCGCTGCGATCGTTCCTGCGAATGGCCGGCATCAGCCAGAAGGTTCCGGCAGAAGAAGTTATGCCCCTGCTCGCACGCAACGTCTTCATGCAGGGCTACAGCCAGCAGAAGCCGACCGAGTTCCTCCTTCTTCTGAGTCGGTATGTCCAGCAGGCGCGGGAGCTGCGGATTCTCGCCGGTAGCAGCGGAACGATCAACGTGAGGGGCTGCGGGGATGCGGGCACGCTGCTGCAGATCCTCGGTTATCGCGTAGTCGGGAACTGCCAGGACAAAGGCCTCACTCTCGCAACCTCGAATCCCGACCTTGCATTTCTGACCATCGACTCCGGCTTCCCGCTGATGACGCTTGAGGAATCACTGCAGAAGGGAGTCGAGTTCAACTATTCGTTCCCGTCCACGAGGGTTCCAGTCCTGATGCGAGAATCTGACTGGCTGGCGCTGGATCGCAAGCGGTCCGCAGATAACCTTGTCGATCTCATGGTGAGGGAGCCGGGCATAGCGCGCCTTTACTGGGCGATGTCCCGCAATGACGATGAAACCAACCTGGCGCTGGCACGAGCTCCTGGACTGGCGAGGCTGCTTCCCTATGCGCCGGTTCTCGACTTTTACGGCAGTGAGATCTCCATCCGTTCCGGCCGTGTTCTCGTACCCGGAGGAGCGAAAGCCGAACCGGTGTGGAGAGAGCTAGCCGGGGCCGGTCCGGACAATCCTGGCGAATTTGTCTCACACCTGGTGTCCAAGGATAACGGCTGGCTGGCCGCGTACTACGATGTCCTTTCCCGTATAAACGTATCCCAGCAGCAGCACCTGACAGAGCCGGCGCGGATGAAGCGTCTCTACGAAGCCTTCCGTTTCCCACAGATCGATCCGCCTGCGACTGCCAGTGTCTTTCGCAAGGCTCCCGGCCTGCTGCTTCTGTTTACCCGCGTCGAGTGGGACCCTGACGGTCAGCCTCACGTGCCCGGAGGCATCGATCTCTGGAAAGAAGCCCTCGGGCAGAAGTCGGACTACAAGCTGGTCCACACGTGGGCAAAACGGGCTCGTGGATGGAACAACTCCGAGCAGCTGCTTGAAGCCATGGCATCGCTGTCGCGCCTCGATACCGACACCGGTCCGCTTCAGGCGTATCTCACGCTCAGCGAGATTGATGCAGGAAGACCTGGTAACGGCAAGTTATCGGCAGACGCCTGCCGTCTTCTGACGAAGAACTTCCAGCGCTTCGGCACGTGGTATCTGGTGTTCTCTGAATTCCCCGAACTCAACGACGAGTCCATCACTCGCTTCATGAACGTCGCAGAATCCATCGAGGGGATCTCCAATGTCACCCTGCGCGGCAATGTGGTGGGCGCGATGCAGGCAAATGTCGGGATCTGGCAGATTCTCGCCCGTCAGGGCGAGATTCCCGCAGCGGAGCTGAACGACTCGTGGATGAAAGCCATGGGGCCGTTCGCAAAGATTACCTCTTCCTCTCAGCTCTTCGATGCGGCGAGGTCTTCGGTTTCGGAGGTAATGAAGTCAGCCGGAGCCACCAACATCTCGCAGGAAGCTCTGGTCGACCTGATGGCAGGACCTCCGCAGCAGACTGCCGAAGGACAACGCATACGGCAGGAGATCGGGACCCGCATCCGTAACGTCTTCGAGGACCAGAGGCTGGTCTCTCTCGATACGCTCTTCGGTCTGAGCGATGGTCTGGCCGCCATGGCGCAGGGTGCGCCCGCGCAGCAGAACATGCTTGCACTGGCCGGTGAGCTTCGCGAGTTCGAGATGCCGCGACCCATCTTCACGAACAGCGAGAAGATCAGCTGGGCTCCCGGAGTCTATTCCACCCATCACGCCGAACTCCAGGTCAAGACTGACCTGACCAAGGTCATCAAAGGGCCGGGTACAAAGTCGCAGCTGGAGTCTGCCCGGGGGCAGTTGTCTCCTTTCCTGCGCGATGCCCTTGTGGGCCTGAACTACGCCTATTACGAGCCGCCCGGAGCGCAGGTGCTCCACAACAATTCACTCTTCGTGCGTTCGCACGACTTCTCGGGCCTGACCGTAGTCTCCACCGAGCGATCGTGGATGCCTCCTGAGCTGATGGGGGTAGGAACTCCGGCCGGAGGAGGTGCTTACCTGATGGGCTCCCTCTCGGACCTTCCTTATGCGCTTGCTTCCACCGAGCAGGACTTTATTGCTCCTGAGAACATTCAGGCTCTCATCTGGAAGGAGCTGGTGCCCGATCTGCTGGTCAGTGCGACCGTTCCCAGATGGTGGAGCATAAGCCCTCACGAACTACACGCCGTCACTCTCTATCAGCGCTCCGGAGAGGAGCTTCTGTTGATGGCCGAGCACGATGCTGCGCTGCGTGGACAGGTCAGCAGTATTTTGGCTAACCGGATGGCGCCGCAACGGTTGGAGACGCTGGATAAATCGCTCGCCAACAACGAAGACGCCATCGCTATCCTTGCCCAGACGATTCCTGCCGACACCTTTTACCTCGCGGCAGAGTATCGCCGCAGGTATCCCGCCCGGGTAGCCTCGATTGGCCCTCAGAACCAGCAGCTCGACACACTTTGTAGCCAATATCCTTCAGACACCACGACACAACGGCTCTCGCATGACTTCGGGGTTCCTCATCCCGTTCTCGCCCGCAGCTATGCCCCGGGCCTCCTTTATGTAAAGCCATTCCCGTCCTTCGGAGGAGCGTCCAGCCGCCTCTTTGGCGAGTCCTGGGAGTCGAACAATCTTTACTGGGCGCGTCTGGCAGATGAAAAGGGCTACGAACCTGCAGCGCTCAACCGGCTGGTTCCTGAACTAACCCGTCGCATGACCGCTAAGATCTTCGCGACAGATCTTGAAGACTGGCCGGCTCTCGAACGAGCCATGCAGGAAGCTGGCCAGGAGTTTATGCAAGGGAAGGTCACTGGCTTCCCCTCTGCGACGACAACAACTCTCCTGCAGGCGCCTGACGGTCAGCCGCAGATACCAGCTTCTGGAGGCTCACGGTGAAGAAATCGCTTCTTTCAATTTTAGTGTTGTCCTCTCTGCTTGTGCTGGGGGGCGAACGCAGAACGGCAGCGCAGGATGATTCCCGCATTCTGGTCAATGTCGTCCTGGTGCAGCTAAACGTTGCCGTGACCGATCGCAAAGGGAACTACATCAGCGGTCTCAAACCTGAAGACTTTGCCATCGCAGAGGATAAGATCCCGCAAAAGATCGCCACGTTTGAGGAAGGAAACGAGCCGACCCACCGTCTTGTGCTGAGCGGTCCGGACGGCAAGATGGTCGAGCAGACGATAAAGCAGACTACCCAAGGGACCGCTACCGCCGATTCACCGGCTTCAATCGGTCCGTCGATTACGAGTTCCAACGTCTTCATCCTCTTCGATACCAGCAACTACATGTATCGTGGCTTCGTCTTCGCACAGGATGCGATTGCCGACTTCGTCCGCTCGCTCGATGGAATCTCTCGTGTGGCGCTCTACTCTTACAGCCGCGATCTCTCTCGCGCCGTTCCGCTCACGTCCGAGCGTTCCACGGTTCTTCGAGGAGTTCGCAGCACAGTCGCCGGAGATGATGCAGCGCTCTACAATTCGCTGCTGATGACCGTCAAGGACGCTGCGCAGTTTACCGGTCGCAAGGCGATCGTCGTCTTCTCCAACGGTCCGGACAATGCAAGCCTGGTGCCGCCGGAGGATGTGGCAGAGCTTGCGCAGTCCACCGGAACAATTATCTACATGATCAGCACACGCGATGCTCAGGCGGAGCCAATCTCCTCGGCAGTCTTCGAGAGAATGAGCAAGGCCACAGGAGGCAAAGCCTACTTCGCAAAGAGCTGGAAGGATGAGAAGGACGCCTTCGCCTCGATCCGCGAAGATCTCGCCCATCTCTACTCCTTGAGCTATTATCCGCAGCCCAATCCCAACCGGGGCTGGCGAACTATCACCGTCAAGCTCGTCGGCGAGAATGCCCAGAAGTATCGCATCCGTACGCGTGACGGATATCGTGTTCTGAAACCGGCGCAGATCGCCTCCGCTGCCGGCTCTCCGGCCTCGTCCGATCCGGTTGCAAAATGAAGTAACGTTCGGTCCCGGATCAGGGCTGGAAGACCAGGCGTGTACCCTCGGCTGGCTCGTTCCAGAGCTTCTCCACGTCCTTGAGGGGTGCTGCACGAAACTTCATCGCGAATGGCCGTTCCGACGCAGACGCAAAGAATTCCCCGATAGCCAGCTGGATCTGCTGGAGAGACGCGCTCCCGAATCCGCTGCCCAGGACCTCGACCCCGGAGCTGCGCAGGGTTGCGGCAGGAAGGGTCAGGGTCGCGCCAGCGCTGTTGCCAATCTGGATGAAGCGAAGTCGGGGTGCAGCATGATCCAGGCCTTTTTGCGCGATTGCCTGAAAGACCATCTCCGCAGGCTGTCCCCAGAGATAATCCAGAATGACGTCAACACCGTTGCGATCTAGCTCTTCGCGAAGCGACTTCACCAGCGTCTCCTGATCCTGGCCGAGCGTGATGACTGAGTCTGCGCCCAGCTCCTTCATCGCATCCCCGTCGATATGCCTGCCCACCGCGATAATGTGTCGCGCTCCGAGGCGCTTGGCGATCTCGAGGCTCAGCTGACCGGCTACTCCCGTCGCTCCCAAAACAAGAACGCTCTCGCCCTGTAGAAATTTTGCACGCTCCTTGAGTGCCACCCAGGATGACATGCCGGGATTCGCCATCGCTGCCGCAGCCGTCGGGTCGAGCCCGTCCGGCAGCTGGACCAGCAAGTCTGTCCGGGCTAAGGAGTACTCGGCGAACGTCCCGAACGGAGGGCGTGCCGCGCCGAAGTAAGCTGTGCTGCCATCTTCGAATTGTCCCACGCCGTCGACCCCGGGAATGAAGGGGAACTGCCCCGTGCTGCCGTAGTGGGTTCCGTTGGCGAGTGATTTCACGATCGGGTGCAGTCCGGCTGCGAGCACCTTCACGAGGCGCTCTCCGGTCTGGGCCACGGGATCGGTAAAGGATGCGTAGTGTGGACTGCGGGTATAGCTCTCGACGACGGCGGCATTCATCAGCGGATCTCCTCTGCCGTCTATAGATGTGACCTGGCTTCCAGCCGATTCAAGCCGGACGTTCTAGTCACCCTCGGTGAAGTAGCAGCGCAAAAGTCCGCAGATGACAGCCATAAGTCCCCCAAGGAGCATCAGCCGAGGAGCGATCGATGCCTTGCCCATGGCGTAGGGAAGCAGAAAGATCCCGACACCCGCATACATAAGAATGGTCAGCAGCGTTCGCGCGGTGCTCGTGTTCACGTTGTTTCCCTCGCCGCGCCCTCGAGTCTGCATCCGGTCATCCATGGTGTAGAGTGGCGGTACCCGTGCGGCAATCCCTGCCGAAATATATAACCTTCGTTTTTCCTGCTGTGCAAGACCTATCTCCCGATGGAAGGTGTCTCATGCAGCACTTCAACCTCGCGTACCTTCGGCGCACCCTGTTTGTACTCCTGCTGGTTGTTCTCTTCAACTCGAACTTTTCCCGTTCCCAGAGCAGGCAGGATACATCTGCTGAGGATCGCATCTCCTCTCAGGTCATCAAGCTACAGAATGGGATTACCTTGAACTACGCCGTGCAGGGCAATCCCGACGGTCCCGTCATCGTCCTTCTGCACGGTGCCGGAGACTCCTGGCACTCCTTCGCGCGCGTGCTCCCTCTTCTGCCCTCGAGCTACCGCGTCTATGCGATTACGATGCGGGGTCACGGTCTCTCCGACCATCCGCCCGCGGGCTATTCACGCGCTGACTTTGCCGGCGATATCCTCGAATTTCTCGAGCAGCTTCAAATCCGTCACGCGACCCTTGTCGGGCACTCTCTCGGAAGCTTTGTCGCGCAAAAGATCGCTGAACAGGATAACGGCCATCTCGACCGGTTGGTTCTGATCGGCTCCGGTCCCGGCACGCAGCGAAAGAGATCCTCCAGCGAGGACATTACCAGTCCCTTCGCGAAGCTAGCCGATCCTATCCCTTACACCTTTGCCCGGGACTTTCAGGCGAGCACGATCTACTACCCGGTCCCGGCATGGTTTTTCGAGATGATGGTGGGGGAGGCGCAACGGGTTCCCGCTGCAACCTGGCATGGACTCGCTGCGAGCATCGGGGCTGGTGAGTCGCTCGATGAACTGAAGAAGATCCGAGTTCCGACGCTCCTCTTCTGGGGAGAGAAGGACTCCATCTTCCGCCGCGAAGATCAGGATGCCCTGCTCAAGAACATCCCTCGTGCCTCTTTGAAGGCCTATCCCGAGACCGGTCACGCCCTGCATTGGGAACGGCCTGAGCGGTTCACCGCAGACCTTCTGGCTTTCATTGGCTCGCCGGTAACTCCGTGAGACGGACCGCGCGGAGCCTCAGGAGAACTTGACCGTGAAGACCTCGTTTGCCTTAACGGGCAGGACCAACTCATCGGGTCCTGCACCGGGAATCGTCTCCGTTTGGCTGGGCGAGACGGACGCAATGCGTTGCCCCTTTGGGGCCAGGATGTGGTGCGTGAGATCGAGGTGAGCCTTCAGGGTCGCCATGGTCGCCTTGCCATTCTGCCACTCGAGGTCGATCTCCAGACCGCCTCGGGCCCGCAGCCCGCGAAACGAGCCATTTTGCCACGCCTTCGGCAGCGCAGGCAGAAGCCGGATGACGTTGGCCGCCGACTCCGCTCCCCTCAGCTGTGCGGCCTCGCTGCTTCCCCCGCTGGCGTGCGACTGCAGCAGCATCTCAACCATGCCGGTTGGTCCGCCGATGTTGCCGTCCATCTGGAAGGGCGAGTTCGCTTTCTTGCCGCAGATGTCGAAGAAATTTCCGCGCGTGTGATCGGCGAGCAGACGCTGCAGGCTTTCATACGCGGCATCTCCGTCCTGTAGCCGCGCCATGCAGCAGAGAACCCAGGCACGCGACCACCCGGTGGAGCCTCCGCCATTGGACAGCCGACGGTCGAGCGTCACCCGTGCTGCTCGAGCCAGGTCGGGCGTTCGATTCGGCGTGATCTGATCGTCAGGGAACAGCGCGAAAAGATGCGAGATGTGCCGGTGACCGGGTTCCGCATCGGCATAGTCCTGCTGCCACTCCTGCAGGTTGCCCGCCTTGCCGATCTTGAAGGAAGGCAATTTGATCAGTGCGAGCCGCGCGCGATTGTGCAGCTCCGCGTCTGCCGTGGCATCCCAGTTGGGCGAAGTTGCAAGCACCGACGCAGACTCCAGCAGGCGGGTGAGCACCGCACGCACAATCTCAATGTCCATGGTCGGAGCCATACAGACGTTGTGCGCTGTTCCATCCGGAAGCTTGTACTTATTCTCAGGCGAGCACGATGGACCTGTCACCATGCGCTCGGTCTTGGGGTCGGTCACCATGTAGTCCAGCAGAAACTGTGCATTCTCGCGCAGCCGCGGATAGCCGCGTTCGCGCAGGAAGGTGACATCGCCCGTGTAGTCGAAGTGATCCCACATGTGCAGCGCCATCCACGCTGCTCCCATGGGCCACACTCCTCCACCCAGCGCGTCGACCGGCGACGAGTCTCCCCAGATATCGGTGTTGTGGTGCACCACGTATCCGCCCGCTCCGTAGTATTTCTGCGCGGTCACGTAGCCCGGCCCGCGCGTACGATCGATCAAATCGAACAGCGGTGCATGCAGATCCGAAAGCCCGGCACGCTCGGCCAGCCAGTAGATCATCTGGATGTTGATGTTGACCGTGTACTTCGATCCCCACGGCGGATCCACCGATTCGTTCCAGATTCCCTGCAGATTGGCCGCCAGGGTTCCCGGGCGCGAACTCGAGATCAACAGGTAGCGTCCGTACTGGAAGTAGATCGGCAGCAGGCTGAGATCTTCGCCGCCTTGCCTGATCTTCTCCAGCCGCTTGTCCGTGGCAACATTGGCATTGGCGTCAGCGGAGTCGCCGAGACTGATGGTCGCTCGCCGGAAGTATCTCTGGTAGTCCACAAGGTGGCGCGCGCGCAGCTCCGCAAACGGCCGCGACGCGGCAGCCAGCAGGTTCTTTACCACGGCACCCCGCATGATCCCTTCGCCCGCGGGATAGTGATAGCTCGTTGCGCAGTCCAGAAACAGCGTAACCGCCGACGCCTTGTCCACCGTCAGCACATTATCTTTCGTCGAAGTGACACCATCGGTTGAAACTGCCAGCAGCTCCGCATAGTACTGAATGCCGACCTGGCGCTCTTTGACTGGAAGTCCCGGGTTGTCGTTGACCGGAAGTGCCTGTCCAAACAGCTTCAGGCGGTTCTGGGCCAGCGCTGCCGTCTCGAAGTTCGCAGGCCGGTCCAACGTGGCCGTGAAACTGATCTTGCCCAGTCTGCTCGCTGTCAGACGAATCACGATCACCTGATCGGGAGCGGAGCTGAAGACCTCGCGGCGATACTGAACTCCCTCGTGGGTGAAGGTCGTCGCCACGATGGCAGTATCGAGATTCAGCTCCAGCCTGTAATCGGTGAATCCTTCCATGGGCCCGAAGTCCAGGTGGAGATCTCCAAGGGTCTGATAGCACGGGAGACGACGGGGAACGGAGAGAAAACCCTCCGGCACCAGCGCCTCCGCCTCTGCAACCTGCCCCGCAAACAGGAGCTCTCGCATCCGTTGTACGGTCTCTGCTGCCCTCGGATTGTTGCGATCGCGCTGTTCGCCGTCCCAGATGGACTCCTCGTTGAGCTGGATTCTCTCTTTGCCCGGCTGCCCGAAGACGCATGCTCCAAGTCGGCCATTTCCGACAGGCAGCGAATCCGGCCACGCAGCAGCTGGTTGATCGAAGAAGAGCTTGTAGGGGGTCGGAGCATCACCGGGATTGGGTTCCTGCCACGGCAGCGCCAGCCCCTTGGTGTGTGAGATCGTTGCGGCCGCAGCGGCGGAGGTTGCAAGAAAACGGCGGCGCGTCGGGCGATTGGACATCGATCAGGCTCCCCTGCCGGTACGAAACCCTTCCGTCCGGCTTTTTCTCGTGGCAAACAGAAATTCAGGACAACAATGGTTTCGGACTGCTCCTGCGTCCCGACCATTCTAGTGCCTCAGCGGAACATCCTTACCGGGCGAAGAGCTGACCCATGTCGGCGAAGGCCTTAAACTCGAGCGCGTTTCCCGCCGGATCGAGGAAGAACATCGTAGCCTGTTCCCCTGTCTCCCCTTTAAATCGGATGTATGGCTCAATCACGAAGGAGACGTTCGCTGCTTTCAGCCGCTCCGATAATGCCTCCCATTGCTCCATCTGCAGAACGACGCCGAAGTGAGGAACCGGGACATCATGCCCATCGACTGGATTGTGATGGGTCTGGTCTTTCTGTTTGGAAGGCTTCAGGTGGGTGACGATCTGGTGTCCGAAGAGGTCAAAATCGATCCACTGGGCAGAGCTCCGACCTTCCGGGCAGCCGAGAAGGCCTCCGTAGAAGGCTCGAGCAGCGTCAAGATCGTCGACAGGAAATGCTAGATGGAAGGGAGTAAGTGGCACCGGAAGTCTCCTTCCGTTCATCATAACGGGGTTCGACGGGTGCGGGTCCAGCTCAGGTATATTGCGGAGTCTGCGCGGGGAGTCGAACCACGAACTCGGTGCTGCCGGGGACGGAGGAAAACCGGATGATTCCGCCGTACTGATCGACGATGCGGTGCACGATGCCCAGTCCCAGTCCCGTTCCCACACCCACGGGCTTCGTGGTGTAGAAGGTGTCAAAGATATGTTCCTGGCTTTCGAGAGGGATTCCGCTTCCGTTGTCCGCAATGCGAATGCAGATCTCCAGACGCTGGTCGTTGGTCTTCGACTTTTCCGCCCAGGTCCGGACCGATATCTTTCCATGCGGCCCCACCGCATCGATCGAGTTGTCCAGCAGGTTGGTCCAGATCTGGTTCAGGCCGGTGCACTCACACTGCAGCGCGGGCAGATCGGGAGCAAAGTCCTTCTCCACCGTAATCTCTTTCTCGCGCATCTTGTGGCTCAGAATCACCAGCGTCGCATGGATACTGCTGTTGATGTCTACCGACTGCTTCAGACCCTTGCCCTCGTAGGCGTATGACTTGACCGCCATCACCAGGTCCGAGACTCTGCCGATGCTCTCCTCGATCGTACCGACCAGTTGCATGCTGGATGCCATGGCCTCCACCCAGTTCAGGGCATCCGACAGGGTCGAGCCGGGGAACTCTGATCTGGCACACTCGAGATCCTGCGCCTTGAGGCCGATCGACACCAGGGTCGGAGCCATCTTCCAGGCATTCTCGATATCCGCGCCTTCCATCCACTCTGCCAGCGCCTCTTCTGCGTCACTCTGCTCGAGCGAACTCATGACGACGGTCTGTTTTGCGTGCAGCGTATGTTCCTGCAGGTCGTGAAGGCACTCTTTCTGCTCGACGCTCAGGTTGGTCTTGCTGAACTTCGCAGAGAGCTCATGCATTCGCATCAGGTTCGATCGCAGCTGCGACGCCGCTCTCTTCGCCGCTGAGCCAGGGTTGTTCAGCTCATGCATCAGGCCCGCAGCCAGGGTCCCCAGCGAAGCCATCTTCTCCTGCTGAATCGTGACGCTCTGCATCTTCTGGAAGCGCTTGGCCATATTTCCCAGGATCGCCTTGCGGACATCCGGGCACGTCGTCATCAGGCTCCAGAAGCCCTCTTCGCTGATCTGGACCAGATGGCTCGGCTTCTCTGCCCGCAGATTGACTGCATTCGGAATATTGGCCAGCAGCGGAAGCTCACCGAAGGCGTTTCCGGGAGACAGCGAGGTGACATCCATCTCGCGCCCGTCAGACATGGTCTGAGAGATGACCATGTTGCCGTCCAGAAGCACCCAGAAGTTATGCCCCGTCTCGCCCTGGCGCACCAGAAGCTCGCCCTGTTTCAGCCAGATCTCCTCCAGTCCGTTCAGGCAGCGCAGTTCCTCATCTTTGAGCGAGGAAAAGATCGGCGTCGTTCTCAGCTGAGAGAAGAGAGTGTCGCTGATGGCTGCTGTTGGGACGGGCTGTTGAATGACCTGGGTATGTTGGCTCATGGTTGTGGTGGATTCAGACCTTTCAAAGTGTGGCAAGGTATTGGTGAACGAACTGGATGGCGATCGAGCCCTCTCCGACAGCAGAGGCGCACCGTTTAACGGAGTTGTAGCGGACATCGCCGGCGACAAAGATGCCGGGGACGCTGGTCTCGAGCAGGTAAGGATCCCGGCTCAGCTTCCAGCTTGCTGCAGCCTTTGCCTTGAGATCCGGGCCGGCGAGGATAAAGCCCTTCGGGTCGCAGGCGATCGCCTTGGGCAGCCAGTCCGTCTTAGGAGCTGCACCGATGAAGATAAACAGTGAGCTTGTCTCCCGGCCCTCTTCTCCCCGTGGAGTCTTCAACTTTAGATACTCCAGATGACCGTTTCCTGACATGCCGCTGATCTCTGTGCCCGTCTCCACCACGATGTTGGGAGTGGACTCAATCTGGTCGATCAGGTACTTCGACATGCTTTTGGTCAACGACTCGCCGCGAACGAGCATATGGACTTTGTTCGCATAGCGCGAGAAGTGCATCGCCGCCTGGCCGGCTGAGTTGGCACCGCCAACGATGTAAACGGTCTCGTTGGCGCAACCCATCGCCTCGCTGAGTGCGGCCCCGTAGTAGACACCTGCGCCGGTGTACTCTTCGGCTCCGGGGACGTCCAGCATGCAGTAGTCGACGCCGGTCGCAATCAGGCAGACATGGCAGGTGATCTCCTGCCCATCGTTCATGACCACAATCTGATAGTTGTTCTCGGACCGGATGCAGCTCACCCGTTGCAGCAGAAATTCGGCTCCCAGCCGGGTAGCCTGCAGGTAAGCGCGTTTTGCGAGCTCTTCGCCGCTGAGTCCCGAGGGAAATCCTAGGTAGTTCTCGATCTTGGAGCTGGATCCTGCCTGACCGCCCGGAGCGTTCGGCTCCACAACCAGGGTACGGAGGCCCTCGGACGCGCCGTAGACGCCTGCGGCAAGCCCAGCGGGGCCCGCACCGACGACGACGATGTCATAGAACTTCTGTTGCGCCTGTGTTGGCATGCCAAGCTTCGCCGCAAGATCTGTGGAGGTCGGCTGCACCAGCGCCGTTCCATCCCCGAAGAGAACCACGGGCAGCTTTGCGTCGTCCGCGCCCTTCTCTTTCAGCAGGTTCAGTGCCTCCGGGGTCTGTTCCGGGTTCAGCCACTGGTAGGGGATGCGGTTTCTCGAGAGGAAATCCCGAACTGCGTGATCTTTGGCCGACCAGCGCATACCGACGACCCGAATTCCTTCGAACGGCGGCTTGTAGCCCTGCTTCCATGCCTCAAGAAGATCGTCCAGGACCGGGTAAAGCTTCTCTTCCGGCGGATCCCAGGGCTTGTTCAGGTAGTAGTGAATCTTGGCTGAGTTAATGGCACGGATCGCCGCCTCGGTGTCCGCGTAAGCGGTCAGAAGAACACGCTTTGCATCCGGATAGATGTGAAGAGCCTGCTGGAGGAAGTCCACGCCCGTCATCCCCGGCATGCGCTGGTCGGACAGGAAGAGGGCTACGGTGTCGTTACGCTCCTGCAGTTGGCGGCAGATATCCAGTGCCGCACCTCCCGACGCCGCACGGACGATGCGGTAGTCCTGCCCGTAGTGGCGGCGCAGGTCCTGAACCACCGCTTCAAGCACGCTGGTATCGTCGTCAATGGCAAGCAAGATTGGCTTCGGCATACCCTTGTTATACTTTGCGGGTCCGTGTCTTTGCACACCCCGCAGTCGATTTGATGGATTCCGCCAGAGTCGAGATTCAAAAAGCCCTGTTCCGTCCCGGGATTTGAGAGGATAAGAACACACAGGCTTGGACTTCGACCAGAGGGGGTTTGTCCGAATTGAAGACACAAGAGTCAGGCGGACCGGATGGCGCCGATGAGAGGAGCACGGGGCGGAAGACCCCGTTGCAGGAGATCTCCATGAATCGAATCAT
>NZ_JAEDXW010000037.1:0-42875 GCF_036877565.1 Edaphobacter sp. HDX4 | reverse complement strand
GCGACCGGCAGGTCCTCATGCTCTTCACCCTGCCTGACTCCGACAAACCCCAGCAGCTCTATGGAGTTCCGGTCGGATACCACGAGCAGGGCCAGTACACCTTTTACCTCGACGAGATCTTCTTCTACGACGACCCGCACCAGCTCTATGCGCATTGGGGACCGGAGATCTGGAAGGCCGTCGACTCGCACCAGGTCATCCTCGGGATGACCGAACGCGAGACACAGCTCTCCCTCGGCCAGGTCTCCAAGAGCGTCAGCAAAGATTACGGCAATCGCCTCGTCGTCTATGCGAACTTAGGCAAGCCCATCGCCGTAACCTTTGTTAACAACAAGGCGACGGCCTTCCGGCCCGACCAGGGCTTCTAACGCCGCATCGCCAGCAAGTCCGCCGCACAGCCTCCCCATGCGGCAAAAAGGAGTTGGCGTATGGGTCAACCAAATGCAACCACGAGGACCAGCTGGATACGGCCGGTCCTCTTTCTCCTTTGCTTCATCGCGGCAGCCGCAGCCCTGCGGCGAATCGTCGCGCTGCTTCTTGTCCAGGCCTCGACCCGAACGGGACAATTCGGCGAGCTGGACGCCGCGTTTGCCGCGCGCAAAGCCCTCACACTGGCCCACGTCGTTCCGGCGCTGATCTTTGTCCTTATACTTCCGCTCTGGTTCTCGGTCCGGATGCAAAGCCGGGAGCCGCTTCATCGGCGGATGACCTGGACTCTCTTCGCCCTCGGCTTTCTCGTCGGAGCGACCGCCATCCCGCTGGTTGCGAATCCGGTGGGTGGCGCGACCGAGCTCTCGGCCATCATCGTCTTCGACAGCCTCTTTCTTCTGTCGCTCGCACAGGCCTTCCGGCTCTTCCTGCAGCACAAGCCGCGGTATCGCGAGTGGATGCTGCGCGCAATCGCCGTCCTGCTCGGCATCGCGACGACACGGCCTGTCATGGGCGTCTTCTTCGCCACAGCGCGGCTCACGCACCTCGAGCCGCACCAGTTCTTCGGGATCGCCTTCTGGATCGGCTTCGCCGTAACCTATCTCGCCGGCGATGGTATCTGCAGCGCCATCCGATTCCGTTCGGCGCCGCAGCCTGAAGCTCAGCCTGTGTTCCGCAGTCCTGCGCTGATGCCGTTGATCGTGGCCGAGATCGCGCGATCCAGTTCAGCCGAAATGGTCTCGCCCTTCGCGGTCGCAACCCGCTTGCGGCGGATCAGCTCAACCTGGATCAGACTCATGGGATCGACGTAAGGATTTCGCAACCGGATCGATCTCTCGAGCACCGGGTTGGTTTCAAGTAGTCTCTGCTGCCCGGTAACCGCAAGCACCATCTTCTGGGTCAGCTCGAACTCGTCTTTCAGCATGGTGTAGACGCGTTCCCGTAGAGCCTTGTCTTCCACCAGCGAAGCGTAGAGCTGCGCAATTCCGAAGTCGGATTTGGCCAGCGCCATCTCCACGTTCCGGATGATGTCGACAAAGAGCGGAAAGTCCCGCGCCATCGAGCGAAGCTGCTCGAGACCGTCCGGAGTCTCTCGGGCGAACGCATCCAGCGCGTGACCGACGCCAAACCACGCCGGAACCAGCTGGCGCGACTGCATCCAGCCGAAGACCCAAGGAATGGCACGCAGGTCAGCCATGCTTCTCTTCCCGCTGCGCTTGGCTGGACGCGAACCGATCCGGGCGTTCTCCAGCTCCGCAACCGGCGTCGCCTGCTCAAAGTAAGTGAACGTGTCCGGGCTGTCGATAATATGGCGCCGGTAGAAGGCATAAGAGGTCTGCGACAGCTTCTCCATCGCCGCCTCCCATCCCGGCGTGATCTCGCCGGTAAGGTGAGGTGTCTTCGCACCCTTCTGGAGGACCGCGTCCGGCCGGGTCAGGGCGTCGAGCGAAGCAGCGATCATCAGTTCAAGATTGCGCTCCGCCAGCACAACATCGGAGTACTTCCAGTTGAGAACTTCGCCCTGCTCCGTCAGCCGCAGCTCTCCGGAGAAGCTATCGACCGGCTGCGCGAAGATCGCGCGATGCGTCGGCCCTCCACCCCGGCCGACTGTACCGCCACGGCCGTGGAAGAGACGCAGCGTAACACCGCAGTCCGCAGCCACCCGATGCAGCTCGCGATGAGCCTTCCAGATCTGCCAGGTACTGGTGATCATGCCACCGTCTTTATTCGAGTCCGAATAGCCCAGCATGATCTCCTGCCGGTGGCCCCAGGACTTGAGCAGAGGCTGAAAGGCCTCGCTCGACCAGAGACGCCGCATGATTGCCGGAGCGTTTTCGAGATCTTCGATCGACTCAAACAGAGGAACCGGTTGCAGACCCGGATCATGATCCCGATCATCGCCCGGCTTGCCGCCCGCGGCTTCTACACGGACACCGCCCAGCCGAGCCAGCCAGAGGACGTTGAGCACATCCTCGGCGCTCGTTGCTCCGCTGATCACGTACTGGCAGATCGCTTCGGCGGGATATTTGCGTTTCAGCTCGGCGATGGCCCGGAAGGTCTCCAGAACCTCTGCCGTCTGCGGAGAAAGGGCGGACGGCAGCTGCAGTTCCGTCGCACTCTGGCTGGTCTGTGCACAACCCGCAATCTCGGCCACGGCCGCTGCATGAACGCGCGCGTGCTGTCGGATATCGAGCGTCTGCAGATGCAGGCCGTATGTTCGCACCTCCACCAGCAGCGGATCGACCAGCATGCGGGCGAGACGCTCTCCCTTGTGCTCCATCAGGCTGGACCGCAGCACGGAGAGATCGGCCAGCAGATCCTCCTTACGCTCGTACGGTTCCAGGGCCGGCTTGGGAGGCAGGGGCACCGAGCTCTGCGGCGACGCGCCCAGGCGCATCAGGATGCACGCGATCAACAGGCGGAGATACTCAAAATGAAATCGCTCTTCCAGTCCCGTTTGACCGGCGTTACGAAGCTGGTCCAGGTATCGATCCAGCAGTCCCTGCAGCTCCGCCGAGACCGGCACCTGCTGGGTTGAGCTGCCCAGCTGCTCGAAGACATTCTGCAACCGGCGCCGATAGTGGTTCAGCAGCAGCGTCTGCGCCATCCCGAGCGAATCCCTGGTCGTCTGTGGGGTCACGAACGGATTTCCATCGCGATCGCCGCCGATCCATGAGCCAAAGCGCACCAGCAGCGGAAGCTCGGCGATACGAACCTTGACCTCGGGATACTCTGCCTCGATGGCATCCGCGACCTCTGCATACAGAACCGGCAAAGTATCGAACAGCGAGGCCTCGTAGTAATCCAGAGCCATGCGGGTCTCGTCGCGGACGGTCGGGCGAGCGCTGCGAACGTCATCGGTCTGCCAAAGGGCCGTGATTTCGCCCGTGACTTCACGCTCGAGCGCTTCCAGCTCCTTCTCGGGGACGGCAATCCCGTCCAGGCGCTCCAGCAGGTCGGAGATGCGTCTCCGCTTGAACATTACAGAACGCCGGGCGACCTCGGTGGGATGAGCCGTGAACACCGGCGTGATAGTGATGCGCTCCAACATGTCCAACGCCCGCTTGGCGTCGAAGCCTGCGGCACGCAATCGGCGCAGTGTGCCTCGAAGGTCTCCTCGTTGAGGAGGCGCATCGTTCAACTGGCTGGCACGCCGTCTTCGCTTGCGATGATTCGTCTCCGCAAGGTTGATCAGTTCGAAGTAGAAGCTGAATGCGCGGGCGAGCTGATAGGCGCGGGTAAGGTCGTCTGCGTGTGCGTGGACCCGCTCGATCGATTGCTGCAGCTGTTCCGCAGCGGCGGTCGTGTTTCCGCTGGCATCGGCCTCACGACGGGCGATAGCGGTTCGCCGCAGCTCTTCCACGGCTCCGTAGAGATCGTCGCCCGACTGCTCCTTGAGCACTTCGCCCAGGAGCATGCCCAGGGAACGTACGTCACGACGAAGCGGAGCTTCTTTCAGCTCGCCGGTTGAGGAAAGCAGTTCCGAGAGGCGCTGCGGCCAGTTAGAGGGTGTCCAGAGTGACGGCATCACTATTGATTATGCACCGGGCGAGAGTTGTCCGTTATCCGTCCACCATGCGAGGCAAAGCCACAAGGGCCAGAGGTCCGAGCCCCGCTTACATCATCAGAGCGATCTGCTCGAACTCTGCCTGCATCAGCTCGACGTTGTAGCGCGACGATTCCAGTCGCGACGCCGTTGTTCGTGCCGCGCGGGGGGAGACCCCATAGCCCTTGGTGCTCAGATAGTGGCTGATCACATCAGCGGCCTGCCAGAAATCCAGGTTCCCATGCAGCAGCTCTTCACGGAGTCCAGTGAGATCAGCGGTTGAAAATTTCTCGAATTCGCTTGAGCTGGGCACAATCATCGCTGTCTTATCCTCTCGGGCCGGTGGCCTTCTGGCGCTATTAGTTAGTTGTTAGACGCGATTTCTCCCCTTGGGATGCGTGGCGGATTCATTTGCGTGAACAAATAAAGTGACAGAGTACTGCAATGACGCGGTAATTGTCTGAGCGGTGTCGTCTTCTCGTCTCATTTTAGAGATTCGATCCCTCAGCACATGTCAGAGCTCTGTCAGTGCAGTCGCTCTGTCGGCTGATAAACATAAATTGCTCGCACCGTGCGACCGAAGACCTGCGTTGTGGATGTGCGGCGGAGAGGAGAGTCGCTCCTTGCCGTGCAATGCATTGAGACAGCCCCGTTGATGAAGCCGCGATACCATAGCCCTATGAACGATCTTCCTCATGTACTGAACGGAATAGCCGTCGCCGCAGAGATCAAGGCCGAGGTAGCTCGCGAGGTCTCTGAACTTTCTTCGCGCGGTGTGCGTCCCGGACTCGCCGTCATTCTGGTGGGAGAGGTTCCCGCCTCGCAGATCTACGTGCGCAGCAAGGTCAAGACCTGCGGCGAACTGGGCATCTACAGCGAGATGCTCACGCCGCCGGAGAGCATCACAACCGAAGAGATGCTCGCGCTGGTCTCTGACCTCAATGCCCGCGAGGATATCGACGGCATCCTGATCCAGCTCCCTCTTCCGAAGCACGTGGACACCAAGCGTCTGCTCGAAGCCGTCTCTCCGGACAAGGACGTGGACGGCTTTCATCCGGTCAATGCCGGCCGCCTGCAGAGCGGTCAGCCCGGCCTCGCACCCTGCACGCCAGCCGGGATCATAGAAATTCTTCGCCGTAGCGGCCTGCCCATCGCTGGCGAGAATGCGGTCGTGGTCGGGCGCTCGGATATCGTCGGCAAACCCGTCGCTCTCATGCTGTTGAACGAGTCCGCCACCGTGACTGTCTGTCACAGCAAGACGAAGGATCTTCCATCGGTCACACGCAACGCCGATATCCTCGTCGCTGCGATCGGCCGGCCGGGCTACATCACGCCCGAGATGGTCAAGCGCGGAGCGACGTTGATCGACGTGGGCATCAACCGTCTCACCGATGCCGCCGACGTCGAGAGATTCTTCTCTGGCGATGCGGAGCGGGCTGCCACCTTCGCAAAGCGCGGCTCAGTGATCGTGGGCGACATCGACCCTGCCGCCTTCGAACTATCCGGAGCCTACACACCGGTTCCGGGCGGCGTTGGAGCCTTGACCATCGCCATGCTGATGCACAACACAGTGAAGGCCGCAAAGCTGCGCCGCGGCATCTCCACAGGCAAGCGCTGAATTTATGTTGCGCGTCGGCCTGACTGGAGGGTTGGGCAGCGGAAAATCAACCGTCGCCCGGCTATTCGCGCTGCACGGCGCACACATTCTTGAGGCTGACGCCATCGGGCGGGAGATGATGCAGCCCGGTAATCCGGTCTATGCCTCTATCGTGCAACACTTCGGTCCCGAGGTGCTGCTCGCGGACAAGCAACTGGATCGTACTGCTCTGGCGCGCATCGCCTTCGCGGGAGGTCGCGTCGAAGAGCTGAACGCGATCGTTCATCCTGCCGTGATCGCACGCCAGGCAGAGCTAGCGCAAGCGATCTTCAGGCGCGATCGCAACGCCGTCGTGATGGTGGAGTCTGCTCTCATCTTCGAGACAAAGTACACCCAGCAAGCCTTTGGCGAGACGAACGCGATAACGGATTCCGCGGCTCCATGGAAGGCTCGTTTCGACTGCATCATCCTGGTGACTGCCCCGGAGGAGCTGAGGATCGAACGCTATCTGCGGCGCATCGCGGCGGGCACACAGCTCTTCCCCGAGCGCCGGACGCAGCTTGCGGCGGATGCGCGTGCCCGCCTGGGGCAGCAGGTTCCCGATGAGAGCAAGATCCCGCTCTGCGACTTCGTTATCCAAAATGACGAGTCGATGATGCAACTGGAGGAACGTGTCGACGAACTCTGGCCCCTGCTTCAGTTCGCCTCAGTAAATACACACCAGCACTAACCTGCTTGCGCCTCAGCAGCAATATGGTCCGGGGGTAAAGTAGAGCGAACTTCCACCGCACTCCTGACTTCTACGGCGAGGTCCGCGTGTGGTCCACCGGCCCATCCCTCGATACAATTAACCCAGTGCGGTCCAACGCTCGACCGCGATGGGAAGATCCAGGAAACTCACCATGAAACTACGCCCCGTTCTGCTCGTCATTCTTCTTCTTTCCGGCTTTTACTACGTGACGACTCATTCTGCGTCCACCGGAAGAATCTTCCCCTGGCTCCACTCCTCTTCGGAAAGCGGGGCGGCCACCAACGATGCTCCCGTCAGCGGTCCCATGGGCAGCTTTCATCTCACCGAAGCTGCGGCCCAGCCTGCGTTCGATACGGAAGAACAGCAGAACATTGCCGTTTATAAGAAGGCGATTTCGTCCGTGGTCAACATCACCTCGACGGAGGTCGCATTCGACTTCTTCTACGGTCCTGTCCCGCAGCAGGGTCAGGGTTCGGGATTCGTCCTGACCAAAGATGGGCTGATCCTGACGAACAATCATGTGATCGGCAACGCGCAGCGGCTTGAGGTGATGCTCTCGGACAAGCACAAGTACAAGGCTAAGGTTCTGGCTGTGGACAAGAACCACGACCTGGCGCTGATCAAGATCGAAGCGCCTAATCTCACCCCGGTCACGCTTTCGGACTCGCGCAATCTGATGGTCGGCCAACGGGTCTATGCCATCGGCAATCCCTTCGGCCTGAACGGCACGATGACGCGCGGCATCATCTCTGCGATTCGTTCTATCCGGGGCCCTCAGGGCAATCCGATTGAAGATGCGATCCAGACGGACGCTGCTGTCAATCCCGGAAACTCCGGTGGTCCTCTGCTTAACTCCAAGGGCGAGGTCATCGGCATCACTACCATGATCGCCAGCAACGGCGCGGATCAGAGCTCCGGCATCGGGTTCGCCATACCCGTCAATACGGCCCGCGCCATGCTGGACGACTACGCCAAATACGGCTATGTCCGCAGGCCAACCCTCGATATCGTCACACTGCCCATCGGGCCGGACATCGCCGAGCAGATCGGTCTTCCGGCCGATTACGGCATCCTCATCGAACGCGTCCTTCCCGGTGGAGCCGCAGAGAAGGCGGGTCTGCATGGTGGAACGCAACGCGCTTATCAGGGCAATATTCCCGTGATGCTCGGCGGAGATCTTATCGTTGCGATGGACGGGCAGGAGATCACCAGTCCTCAGGATCTCTCGGCGGCGATGGACTCACATCGCGCCGGGGACGCCGTGACGATTACCGTCTTCCGCGGTCGCAAGCGTATGGACGTCAAGGTGACACTCGGCGACGCTCGCGATCAGCAGGACCCCCGCGGAGCCCAGAGCACCTAGCCCGCAGCCTTACAACGGAAGATAGCGACGTCCCACGATGTGGAATCTTCCGCTCAGTACATAGGAGATCGCCTCAGGGTAGGCGATGTGCTCCTGCTCGAGGACTCGTGCCGATAGGGTGTCGGCAGTGTCGTCATCCAGCACGGGTACGGTCTTCTGCAGCACGATCACACCGTGGTCCACCGCCTCGTCCACAAAATGGACGGTGCAGCCGGCGACCTTCACGCCGTACTCAAGCGCCTGGTGCTGCGCATCGAGACCCGGAAACGCTGGCAGCAGAGAGGGATGGATATTGAGAATGCGGTTTGAGAATGCCGCAACGAACGCCGGGGAGATGATACGCATGTATCCGGCGAGGCACACCAGATCGACGTTGAAGTCCGACAGGGCTGTTATGACCCTGGCATCATGGGCTTGGCGTGCGGCCTGTCCCTTGCCCTCCTGGGGAATCGCCAACGCGGTCAGGCCAAGCGAGCGTGCAGCCTCAAGCCCACCTGCCTCGGGCTTGTTGGAGATGACAACTGCGATCTCTGCGTCCTGAATGCGCCCATCGGCAATCGCACGATGGATAGCGAGAAAGTTCGAACCTCTACCTGAAAGAAGGATGCCTAGTCTGCGCACTATTTTTCCTTGACGTGCTGTTCTCAGGTTCGATTCTAAAGCGCCGTGCGGACAACCTACCTGCTTCGCGAAGACTCACACCTTTCATATGAGGTAATTAGTCCCGCGGCTATGCCGCAATGAAGGAGTCTCCCCGATGAGAATCTCGAAGAAGCTTGCCTGCTGTCTTTTGCTGTGCGGTGTCGCCGCAGCTATTCCCTCTGCAGCTCGCGCTGCTACAGACGATGACAAGAAGTTCCTCGCCACTGCGTCCCAGTCTGACGTCAATGAGATCAAACTCAGCCAGCTCGCAGAGCAGAAGGCGACCAATCCCGCAGTAAAAGCGTTCGCCAAGAAGATGGTTGCGGAACACACGAAGATGTCCAACAGCATGAAGCCATTCGCACAGTCCTGGGGGCTGACTCCTCCAGCAGATCTGGACGACGACCATAAGCAGGGATATTCAAAACTGAACGGACTTTCCGGCGCTGAATTCGATAAGGAATATATCGATCAGATGGTAAGGGACCATACCAAAGCGCTCGAGCTGTTTACCGATGAGGCGAAGGCTACAACGGACGCGAAGTTCCGCGCCGCTGTCCTGAAGGCCAAGACGGCGATCGCTGCACACAAGAACATGGCCTACGACCTGCAGAAGAAGCTCTAGCAGCACCAACGGATCGGTCCTCCAGACGCTTCTGGAGGACCGATTCAAGTCGCACAGCTTTATCTCTATCTATCCCTCCGGCGGCTCCCCCTGCAAAATCATTCGAAGTCTTTCCGGATCCACTCAGGATCTCTGCACCCGCGCCTCCATCTGGCCTGTGCTTCTCTTAGCCGCGGTGTGCGAATTCCAATCTAATCGCCTTGTGTCGGTACTCCCGACATCACTGGCGTACTACTGGGAGCGGCTGAACCTTCGGCTCTCTCGATCGTGATCGCAAAGGCCTTCGCGGCGATGCCGGGGGGAAGAGGCGGCATCACGACGCTCGCGTCGCCGCTCTGGTCAGGAACGAAGACACCAGCAGGAAGAGGCGCCGTACCGTTGGCCGGAATCACCCACAGTTCGTAGGCCTTCCCCTGGGGAAGACGCTTTAGATTGTTGCCCTGGAAGATCAGCTCTCCCCGATCTGCGAGGTAAATGGCGTGCCCAGTCGGTTCCACCGGGGTCTTGGCTGCGGTCAGGGTCGCCCGTTGTGCGCCTGGTGACTTCAGGAGGTTCACGACACGTTGCGAACGTACGCTCTCTTCCTGAGCCCGCGCTACCAGCTGCGACTGATTGTGCAGCTGCTCTCTCAGTGTGTTTACTTTGACCCCCAGCCCTGCCGCTCCGATCCCGAGCGCGGCCGCTATGGTCCATGGCAACCAGGCCGTTCGGGAAGCAGGTTTGGGGAACGGAGTTACTCCCGGCGCAGTCTCGCTGACACTCTCCGCCTGCACCTCAGTGCCGAGGCTGTCGAGGAATCGCTGGCGGGCCGCGGGGGGAACAGGGTGCTGCTCCACACTCACCGCGAGCGCCGTCAGGTCTCCCGAAATTGCGCTCAACTCTTCGCGGCACTCTGAACAGCTCTGCAGATGGGCATGGATCCGCGTCCGCTCTTCATCGCGAAGGTTACCCATCGCATAGAACGCGAGATCTTCCAGCGCGATATGTATGCCGCCGTTCATGCCTGCAAAGCCTTTCTTAAACTCATCAAAGCCAGCCGGATCCTGGTCTTCACCGTACCCAGCGGGTCTCCGGTTCGATCGGCGATCTCCGTCTGACTCAAGCCCTCGAAGTACGCCAGTTCCACCACATTCCGTTGCTCAGGTGGAAGCACTGTCAGAACCGACCGGACCTTCTGCATCATCGCCCCGCGTTCTACCTCGGATGCGAGGTTCTCCCGCGATGAAAGTGGATAGTCATCGACTGATTCCATGGGACGCCTGCGTCTTAGAATATCGATTGCGCGGTTGCGGGCAACGACCAGCAGCCATGCCCCCAGCGATCCTCTGCTCGAAACAAAAGAAGTCGGATTTCGCCACAACTGGAAGAACACTTCCTGCAATAGATCTTCGGCGCTGCCCGCATCCCGGAGAACTCGCAATGCGACGGAATAAACCATGCCTCCATAACGGTCGAAGAGCTTCGTCATTGCGCTCTGATCCCGTTCACTCACGCGCTGCAACAGCGAATCGTCGCTCTCTTTGGGCTCGCTCTCATCCCGTATGTGCTGCCGTTGCGGTGCGTCACTCATAGAACGCGGAGGGAGGCCCATCGGATTGTCTGGAGAACCCGTCATTAGCGAAACTTTTTGGTGCTTCCAGCCGGTAGGATGCGACTTTTCCATAGGACGTCGCAAAGGCCGGGAATTATCCCGGCCTCCGTGTCGTGCATAAACGCGGTAACTTACTTGATGTTGCCGTTCATCGCCTTCGGATAAAAAGCGCCACCCGTACCTGCCGGGCCGCCTCCATAGACGATATTCAGGACCTGGGAGGTGGAACGGGCAAATGTCATGCCGTTATCGTCGTTATCCACAATCGTCGCCGCACCGCTGATAACACCAACACCGATGTCGTCGTTTGGCGTGGCTCCACTAAGATGTGCACGCGCAGCGGCAATCATCTGCGAAGCAATCTGCACCGCCGAACCCGCCTGGAAGATACGGGTCCGAATCGACGCCGCGTGATAGGCCTCGACATTGTGAATGCCGATAGCCTTGTCGAGGTAGGTCTTATTCGAGATCAGGCCTGCCGCTCCCTGGTAGGCGGTTACGCCGACATCCTCAAAGATGTACGCGCCAAGCAGGAAGTTCGTCTCGCTGGCGAATGGATCGAAGCTCGGCCCAAGACCCGCTGCCTGCGCGAGTGCGTTGAAGCTGTTCATCAGATCGATTGGAGGCTGAGCGACTGCGGCGGTTGCCAGCTGTGACTGGAGAAACTTCACGTGGTTCTGCTCGTCCATCGCCACCTCAGCCGCGAACTTCTGCAGCAGCGGAGTCGTGAACGCAACCTTCGCGTTCGGCTTCACCGTGACGGCACCGCCGGCGGTACCGTCGCCACCTTTGGTGGCAATCCCCGCCTGGTCGAGCGTCATTCCCGTAGTCGCGATGGTATAAAACTGCGCTTCGAGATACTCAAGGTTGAGTGCGAAGTTCAGGATATCGGCGTCGGTGACCGTGGCAGACTGGGCAAATGCAGTCCTGCCCAGGGCAAGGCCTGCGAGAGCAGCCCCGCCCATCAGAATGGCAGATCGACGCGATGAACGGTTCTCCTCAATCGACGCTATGTTCTGGTTTATCTCTTCATGGCTCATCGTCATCTCCTAGCTCGCTGATGCTGTAATCGTTCCGTTCAAGCCGTTGGGGAAGAAACCGCCCGACTTCACAACGCCGGCTGTCGGATTCAAATAGACGATGTGCAATACCTGGTCCGTCGTCCGGCTGTATGAGATGGAGCTCGTATCCGCGGCCACAATGGAGCTGGCAGACAAGGTCGTCTCCGCGCCTCCACCCGCCTTACCCCGCAATGCGGAGATCTGGTTGGCATAGGTGATGTGGGGAACGTCCAGTTGCGTCAGCAGGGTACGAATCTCGCCTGCATGATAGGCCTCCGTCGCGAGAATGCCCGCAGCCGCTGCAAGATTCTTCTTGTCGGTCAGCAGCCCAGCGGCACCGTGATACGCCGTCACCCCGACATCCTCAAAGACGAACGCGCCCACGATGAAGCTGTTCTCGTCCGCGAACGGATTGAAGGTAGCGCCGATTCCCGCAGCCATCGCCGCTGCGTTGAAGCTGTTGGTCAGATCGATAGAAGGCCTGTTGACCGCCGCCGAGCCGAGGGCCTTGCGCAGAAACCGCACGTGAGCAAGTTCGTCGTTCGCGATCTCCTGCGCATACTGCTGGATCGCCGGGGTCTTGAAGCCTACCTGCGTTCCTCCCGTCACCGCACCGGCACCGCTGCCTGCATCCGTGCTCGATAAGCCGGAGCCCGTAACCGCTCTTAGATAAAACTCCGCTTCCAGATACTCCAGGTTCAGAGCGAAGTTCAAAACGTCGGCGTCAGTAAGCGTCGGTGTCGTTGGAGTAGTAGGTGTCGTGGGTGTAGTCGGTGTCGTCGTTGTAGTCGAACCGCTATCGCTACAACCTTCCACCAGCGTCATCACTGCCACCGCGCCAGCGCTCGTCCCCGCCACGTTCAGAAATCTACGACGGGAGACTCTTCTTTTTTCTAATATCTCTTCGAGTTTGCTCACGATATCGAGCTCCTTTTGCGTCCAGAAACCTCACTTACTATCTCTGTACGCAGGAGCGTCGCCACCGGATTTATAAGAAACGATCTTTTCTGCCTGAACGGCGCCGGATCAGTTGTAGACGGTTCAGTTGTAACTGACCTTCCGCTCGCCCCTGACGATCCGGCCTATGATGCAGTGCCGCTCGTTGGCGCGATTCAGAATAGCCTTCGCCTTCTTCACCTTCTCTGCCGGGATCACGACGATCAGGCCGATTCCCATATTGAAGGTTCGCAGCATCTCGTCCTGTTCGACATTGCCCAGCTTGCGCAGATGCTCGAACAACGGAGGAACCTGCCAGGTCGCCAGGTCTACCTGCGCGCCCATTCCCTTGGGCAGAATCCGCGGAAGATTCTCCGTGATGCCGCCGCCGGTAATATGCGCCATTCCGCTGACGACCTCGCCCGCAAGGAGCTTCTTGATGATCGCCAGATAGCTGCGATGGATCTTCATCAGCGCAGCTCCCGTCTTGTCCTTCAGCTCATTTACATACTGCTCCGGACCGTACTTCGCCTCTTCGAACAGCAGCTTGCGAGCCAGCGAGTAGCCATTCGTATGCAGGCCGTTGGAAGGGAGGCCCAGCAGGATATCGCCTACCTCAACCTTCTCGCCCGTAATGATCTTGTCGCGGCTGACCGCGCCCACGATAGTTCCGGCAAGGTCGTATTCGCCATCGCCATAAAAGCCGGGCATCTGGGCCGTCTCGCCGCCGATCAGCGCACAGCCATTCGCGCGGCACGCATCGGAGATGCCCTGCACCACCGTCTCCACGACAGAGTTCTCGAGCTTGCCCGTCGCCAGATAGTCGAGGAAGAACAGCGGCGTGGCACCCTGCACGGCGATGTCGTTGACGCAGTGGTTTACCAGGTCCTGACCGACCGTGTGATGAATCCCCAGGTCGAAGGCCACCTTCAACTTGGTTCCTACGCCGTCGGCCGAAGAGACCAGCACGGGATTCGGAAACTTCTCCACATCCAGGGAGAACAGGCCGCCGAAGCCGCCAATCTCGCTCAGCACCTGCTTGTTGAAAGTCTTGCGTGCAAGCATCTTGATGCGGTGTTTGGACTTGTCTGCCGCCGAGATATCGACACCAGCATCGGCATAGCTGATGCTTCGCTTGGCCTGCGTTGCGGGCTTCGAAGCAGTGCTCTTCGGCGCAGCCGCCTCGCGAGGCTTTTTGTCGCTCGACTCCGCCTGCTTCTGCAATGTGCTGTCTGGGGTGGTCGCGTCGGTCGTGGGGGTGTTCTCCGGCAAGGTGCTCTCCAGGGGGATTTTTATGCAAAAGTGCAGAGTTTCCAGTCTAGCAGCACCCCACGAATCTCTGCCCCAGCCACCTCAACCCGCGGCTTGCACGCACCCTGCATCCATCACGCCGATAAACCGGGAGCGAATCTCTCCCTCAGGCACCGGGCAGACCGGATACCGGCCAAAGGTCGCATAGCGTATCCGCCCGACTAACGCATAAACCGCCTCACGAATAAACCGCGGCGTCCACCGCACCATCCTGCCCAGCCAGTTCCACGGAGCCTTCAACTGCCGCAGCGCCCAGGCGACGGCGTCCGAGTGGCTAAAGAACCGCTCCCTGCGCGTCATCGCATTCAGAAAGATCGCAGCCGACTCCAGGGACTCCGGCGTCTCCCCATAGCGCGCCAGCAGCTCCTTTCCCACCTCGGACTGCAGCGGAACATACCGCATCTTTCGCTCCGGGTCCCGCTTCGCACAGAACCGCGCTACCCGATTGCAAAGGCCGCAGTGACCGTCATACAGCAACACCGTCTTTCCCCTCAGCTCTGCCCTTTGTTCCGTCGTCATGCTGTTTTTCCTCCCGTCCTATACTGAATCTGATGCCTCTCTCGCACAGCCGATCACACCTTCTGCAGCAAAAAGCCGAGGCCGTCTTCCCCGGCGGCGTAAACTCCCCCGTGCGGGCCTTCCGCTCCGTGGGCGGCGATCCACCGTTCCTGACGCATGCTGAAGGCGCCTGGCTGTTTGACGAAGACGGCAACCGCTACCTCGACCTCTTCGGCTCCTGGGGACCAATGATCCTCGGCCATGCCTTCCCCCCCGTCGTCGAAGCGATCCGCGAGGCGGCTGGCCGGAGTGCCAGCTTTGGAGCCTCCACCGCCGCCGAGGCTCAGCTTGCCGCGCTCGTCCAGAGGTGTTTTCCCTCGGTTGAGAAGCTCCGCTTCGTCTCCTCGGGCACCGAAGCCTGCATGTCGGCCATCCGCCTCGCACGCGGCTTCACCGAGCGCGATTTCATCATCAAGTTTGAAGGCTGCTATCACGGCCACTCCGACGCCATGCTGGTCAAAGCTGGCTCCGGAGTCGCTACGCTCGGCATTCCCGGCTCCGCCGCGTCCCCGCCGAGACCGTGATGCACACGCTCGCCCTGCCCTTCAACGATCTCGATGCCGTGAAAGCCGCCTTCGCCGCACGACCCGAACAGATCGCCTGCGTCATCCTTGAGCCCATCGTCGGCAACGCGGGAACCATTCCTCCGGCTCCTGGATATCTCGAGGGCCTGCGCGAGATCACGCGCCAACATGGTGCGCTCCTCATCCTGGACGAGGTCATGACCGGCTTCCGCGTCACACTCGGTGGCGCCCAGCGCCTCTACGACATCAAGCCCGACCTCACCACTCTCGGCAAGATCATCGGTGGCGGGCTTCCCTGCGGAGCCTTCGGCGGCCGCGCCGACATCATGAACTGTCTTGCTCCCCTGGGTCCTGTCTATCAGGCCGGGACTCTCAGCGGGAACCCGCTGGCGATGGCGGCAGGAATCGCCACGCTCGAATACCTCATCGCCAACGAGCAGAGCGTCTACCCGCAACTCAACCAGATCACCGCGCGGATCGCCGAAGGTGTAGCTGCAATCGCTCGCGAGCAGGGAGTCAGCCTGACCACCAATCAGGTAGGCTCCATGTTTACCTGGTTCTTCAACCAGGGCCCCGTGACAGACTTCGCCAGGGCCTCAAGCTCCGACACCGTCCTCTTTGGCAACTTTCACCGAGCCATGCTCGATGCTGGGGTCTGGCTGCCACCCAGCCAGTTCGAGGCCGCATTCGTCTCTACGGCCCATACCCCGCAGGATGTTGACTACCTTCTCGATGCTGCACGCAAGGCATTCCGCTAAGCGCCCGGAGACTGAAGAGCACCTTCGCGCGTTCGCTCAGCCATTGCTTGCATAGTGGAAGTGAATCTCCTGTTCGCTCGAGATCGCTCTGCCGTTGACGGTCGCAGGCGTAAACGACCACTGCCGGACGGTGGCCAGAACCACGCTGTCGATCCTCTCCCCCAGGCTCTTCACAACAACCAGCTCGGTTACCGCTCCCTTTTCGTCGATAACGGCGTTCAGGATGATGTCACCGCCAGTGCCATCCGGAAGAAGTGACAGGTCCGGCTTCGGCCTTGGATGAACGACCGGGAGGGCGATCACGACCTCCTGCGCTCCGGCCCCGGCGAGCGCGTCATGCGAGATTCCCATGTCGGCTTTCGGGGCCTCCCTTGTCGGCGTCTCTCTCTGGTGGAGAGGCTTGCGGACCAGCGCCCTTTCTTCCGCTTTCTTCTCTGAGATCCCGGCGCGGGCATGATCCCCCGGGGAATGTGCCAGACTGCCGACGGCCAGGTAGGGCAGGATTCGTGTCCCTTGCGAGATTCCGGGATTCACCGCTTTCAGCTGTCTCGGCATCCGGTGATAGCCAACGATGAGGAGAGCGAGAAGTGCACCGTGAAGGAGAACGGAAGAGATGCTGCCCCCGGACACCCGACGGAATCCTCGCCTTCTGTTCCCTGACTTTCGATCCTTCGGTCCTGTTTGCATCGACGGAGACCTCTCGTGCCTTTGGTTTAGTCCTTGACGACTGATTTGCCAATCTAAATCTCGGAAAATACCTGCGAAGCTTCCCTGATCTCTTACGCTACACCTCGCAGCCCTCCTTCAGAAGGCGACCTCCGTGAGCACATCGGTCCGGCGATCTGAGGGAAACTCCTGCAAGTTACTGATCCTGTGCCCACGCCGCGCAGAGGCCTATGCTCACCGGTGCAAATGCATCTTCCGGTTACTTTTCCCAGCCACATTCATCTCATAGAGTGTGGGCATGGAATCTGCATCAGCGCCCGGGAGTCTTCATGTTCGAGTCCGAGAAGGTCCTCAATCAGCAGGGAAGGCAGACCAGCCGTAGGGTCTTCCTCATCGGAGGCACAGCCGCAGCTGCGTACATCGCGCTCTCGCGACTCAGCCGGTTGCACGTCGAGGCCAGCGAGACCGTTCACGGAGTAGCCGGTGAGGTCACCGTCATCAACTTCAGCAGCGATGGCAGCCGTCTCGGCGGGCAGACCGTAGCCAAGGTGCTGAAATCCGACCGCGCGTGGCTCGATCAGCTCGGCAAAAACTCCTTCCAGATCGCCCGGCAGGCAGATACCGAGATGCCCTTTACCGGCGTCAGCTGGCGCGAACACCGCAGGGGAATCTTTCGCTGCATCTGCTGCGAGACAGCCCTGTTCAGCTCGCAGACCAAGTTTGAGTCGGGAACCGGATGGCCCAGCTTCTGGCAGCCGATCGCAAAGGAGAACGTCTCCGAGCGCACCGACCTTTCCCTCGGCATGGCGCGCGACGAGGTGCGATGCGTACGGTGCGAAGCTCATCTGGGCCATGTCTTCAACGACGGCCCCGAGCCCACCGGACTGCGCTACTGCATGAACTCCGCCTCCATGCGCTTCATTCCGGCCTGAGCCGCGCAATCTGATCAGCAACGGACTACTCCGTCCGAAGCGCCACCACCGGCTCGATCAACGAGGCGCTTCGCGCCGGAAGGTAGCTGGCCAGCATACCGCAGCACGCGAGTAAAAACGTCACTGCAAGCATCACCACAACGTCATACCCGCTGAATTTATAGCCAAGCCAGACCGTCAGAAAGCGGCCGGAGGCAGCTATCAGCAAAGCGCCCATCCCTACGCCAACCGCAAGCAATAGCAGGGCGTGCCGCAGCACCAGCCACACAATCGTCTCTCGCTGCGCTCCCAGCGCCAGGCGAACTCCGAGTTCGCGGGTTCTCTGACTCACCAGGTAAGCTAACAGGCCATAGATCCCGGCTACGGCGATGACCAGCCCGGCAAACGCGAAGAGTCCAAGCAGACGGGCGGCCAGCACCTGGTTGCCAAGGGAATCATCCAGCACCTGCTGCATGCTCTTGATCCCATCCACCGAGGCATCCGGCTGTAACTCGGCCACGATGCGGCGAATCGATTGCGTAAGCGTCTCCACAGGCAGCGGCGACCGAACCGCGACGTTCATGTAGAAGTTGCCAAGGATCGGATACAGCTCGTCTTTTGGCAACAGTTGTGTGAGGTTGTAGTCGATCTCCGGCAAGGGAGGCTGGCCGACCGTCTTCTGTGGGCTGTCGTCCACGACTCCGACGATGGTGGACCACTGCCGTTCACCGGCATCGTTAAAGCGCACCTGTTGGCCGATCGGGTCTTCGTTCGGAAGGAAGCGCCGCACAAATGCGCTGTTGACGATGGCGGTCGGCGTCGTCGAAGCACTATCCGTCGGCGCGAAGAACCGTCCCCGCATCAGGCGGATTCCCATGGTCCGAAAGTAATCCTCCGTGGTGGCGCGGGCCTGGGCGTCGGCATGCGCCGACTGCGGGGGTTTGGGATGATGCGCAAGCTCGACCGTCATATTGAAGTCCCAGGAGCCTTGTAGCGGACGGACCGTCGTCAATCCCACAGACTGAACGCCCGGCAATGCCTTGATTCTTTCCAGCAAAGGCGCATAGAACGTCTGCACAGTCGACGAAACACTCTTCTGCTCCGGAGCAGCTTCTACATAAAACGCAGGCAGGTGATTTGGAAGGTAGATCTCTCCCGTAATCACCTGGCTGGCGACAAAGCCGACGCGGGTATGCCGCAACGAGACCAGCGTTCGCACCATCAGAGACGCTGCTACCAGCAGGGTAAGAGTAAGTGCGATCTCGCCCACGACGAGCGTGTCGTGCCATCGAGCCTGTTGGCGGCTGACCCCGCTGCCTGCCGCCGCGCCCTGACGCAGTGACTCCTGCGGAGTCACTCTGGTGGCGTGCAGTGCAGGCAGCAGACCGAAGAGCACCGCCGACACGCACGATGCGATAAACAGGTACGCACACACCTTGGCATCGACATGGATCTGATCGCCAAAGATAACCGCATCGGCAAGGTAGCGCTTCAACAGATGCAGGGCCAGCGCGGCAAGCTCCAGGCCCAGCAAGCCTCCCGCAAAGCTCAGCAGAAGACTCTCCGTAAGCAGCTGGCGGATGAGACGGCTGCGTTGCGCCCCCAGCGCCGTCCGTACCGCAAACTCTCTCCGCCTCGCATTTCCCCGCGCCATCAGGAGCCCCGCGACATTCGCACACGCAATCAGCCACACAGCCAGAACCGCCAGATCCAACGCGATGATCGGCGCACGAGCCGAACCCGTCACCACATCGGAGTATCTGTCGACGCGAATCGGATCGGCCCGCTCATCCTTCGGATACTCATGACGAAGCTGGTCATGAATCGAGTTCATCTCATGCCTGGCCTCCGAGAGGGAGACCCCTGCGCGAAGGCGGCCGATGACGCTCATCACGGCGGAACTGCGACTCTGCAGCGCTGCATCCCCGATCGGAGCGGGAGTCCATATGGCGTTACCTCCGGACTCCGCGGGAAATGCGAATCCCTCCGGCATCACTCCGATCACCGTATAAGGAAGTCCATTGACTGGAATCGAACGTCCCAGGATCTCCGGATCGCCGTGGTAAAGCTCGTGCCAGATCGATGCCGTCAGGATGACCACGTTCGTACGTCCAGGCTCGCTGTCCCCAGCCGCGAAGGTGCGGCCCATCATCGGTCTTGCTTCCAGCAGATCAAAGAGATTCGTGCTCGATAGAATCTGCGCCACCAGCCTTGGACTGGCAGTACCCCCCAGGGTCGGCACCTGTTCGCTGTAAAAGCCGATCTGCTGAAAGGAATGGCTGCGTGCCTGCCAGTCTCTGATGTCCGGCATCGAAGTCGGCGCAAAGCCTCCACTCTCCGTCCGCACGGCCATCTGCACGACCTCATCGCCGCGTGGAAATGGCATGGCCCGCAACAGCACCTGGTCCACAACGGAGAACATCGCCCCGTTTACCCCGATTCCAAGTGCCAGCGTCAAAATCGCCGTCAGCGCAAAGACAGGGCTATTGCGAAGCTGACGTGCAGCATAGTTCAGATCCTGCAGGAAAGAACGCATCATGGTCTCCCGAAAACCCTGCATTGCACATATGCATGCGATCTTCCGAAGTCGCCAGTCTACAAGTCTCGCAGAATCAGGTGCCAGCCCTCTGCCGAGAGAGCACCGCTGTTCAGAAATGTGATCTCCTGTCCGAAACCGGACAGCAAAAATCCGGACTCGCTCTGAGGCTGATGTCCGTTCCTCCATCCAGGGGAGTTCTGTACCATGATCGGGTTTCGAATTAACTCATCTGTACCCAATCAAAGGAGCATTGGAATGCAAAAGCAGACTCGGAGAGGCCTCTTGAAGAATGCAACCAAGGTAGCCATGGGTGGGGCGCTCGTCGCTCCGGCTGCCTCGGCGCAGACGAAGGCCGCGGTGAAGAAAGACGCAACCGGGAAGTCTCAGAAGGCCTTCCCCTTCACGACCGTGGTCTCGTTCGGGAATCTCCTGTTCGTCTCTGGAATCGGCTGCCGTGTCCAGGGCACCATCGAAGAAGAGACAAAGTGGGTCCTCGACGAGGTCGAGAAGAACCTCGTCGCTGCCGGATCGTCCCTCGAAAAGGTCCTCAAGGTGAACATCTTCATGGAAGACATTAAGCAGTTCGATCGCATGAATGCCGTCTATAAGACACGCAACTGGGGCACAGTCTTCCCGGCGCGCAACACCGTGCAGCCCGCGGCGCTTCCCGCCGGAGACTACGGCCTGGCCATCGACTGCATCGCGTACGTCTAACTCAATCGCCAAATCCGGCTTAGCAGGGCGATGAGCAGGCGGCGAGCACCTTCCCGCCGCCTCGCTCATTCTTCCTCGAGCCGCAATCAGCTCGCCGCAACCTTCTCTGCCGCGATGGAATTCAGCCTGCCGAGCGCAGCAGCAGGCAGCTCAAGGCTCGCAGCCGCAAGATTCTCGCGCAGGTGCCCCACTGACGACGTTCCCGGGATCAGCAGGATGTTGGGCGACCGATGCAGCAGCCACGCCAGCGCAACCTGCATCGGCGTCGCCTCCAGAGAGGCCGCGACCTCATTCAGCGTTGCAGATTGCAATGGACTAAATCCTCCGAGCGGAAAGAACGGCACATACGCGATGCCTTGATCCCGCAGCTCGTCGATAAAGGCGTCGTCCACCCGGTTCGCCACATTGTAGAAGTTCTGCACGCAGACGATCCCTGTGATCTTCTGGCCCTCTTTCAACTGCGCCGGAGTGACATTGCTCAACCCGATATGCCGGATCAGCCCCTTCTGTTGAAGCTCCGCGAGCACCGTCAGAGGCTCTTCTATCGCCCCGTCTGTCGGCGCCGAAATCCCACCGACGCGCAGATTGACTACATCCAGTCTCTCCAGCCCGAGATTCCGCAGATTATCCTGAACGCCTTCCGTCAGTTCCTGCCGGCTCAACGCGTGATTCCAAGACTTGTCCTGGCCTCGCTTCGCCCCCACCTTCGTCACCAGCACCAGCTGATCGGGATAGGGATCGAGCGCCCGCCGGATAAGCTGATTCGTGACATGCGGGCCGTAGAAGTCGCTGGTATCGATGTGGTTGACCCCGGCAGCAACCGCCTCCTGCAGCACTGCGATTGCTCCCTCCACGTCTTTGGGAGGTCCCCATACCTGCGGGCCTGCCAGCTGCATCGCTCCATACCCCATCCGGTTCAGCGCAATCTCAGTCCCGGGAAGAACAAACCTTCCGCCAGAGTTCATCTCATTCATCGTCGAATCTCTCCCTCATGCATCTTTCACTTGGAAGTCTTGCTTCCAGGGTTTAGATGAAGGAAGCTTCATGTTAGGAGTTCGCATTTGATCCAGTCCCCTCAATCGCACTTAAAGCCGCGTAAGCAGCCGGTTCAGGCCCGTTCTGCCGCCAGCGTCGACGCCATTCTTGAGGCTACTGTTCAGGTTTTGCTCGAAGTCGGCAAGGAACGCCTAACCACCACGCGTGTGGCTCTGCGCGCCGGAGCCTCGGTCGGAACCCTCTATCAATACTTCCCCAACAAAAGCGCGCTGCTGCAGGCGGCTCTTAGACGTCACCTGGAAGACGTCCTCGCAGCCGTCGAGCGCGTCTGCCTCGAACAACGAGGAAAGCCTCTCCACCAGATGGCAGAAGCTCTCATCAACGCCTTTCTTCAGGCAAAGATGAAGGACGGAAGGTCGAGCGTAGCTCTCTACGCCGTCAGCTCCGATCTCGATGGCGCCAGCATTACGCAACAGACAGGACTACGCGCGGGCAACGCCATCGCCGCCATGTTGGCCTCCACCTCAGATAGCCTTACGACAGACCCGCAACTCATCACCTCCATGCTCCAGGCAGCCATGGCCGGAGTAAGTCGCAGGCTGCTTGAGTCAGAAAACCCGAAGAAACACTTCGACGTCTTCCGGAAGGAGCTTATCTTCTTCGCCGGCTCATATCTTGCCGCATGCGTCGCGCGATCTTCCCAGCCGGTCCTCTCCCGCCAGAGCTGACGTGCAGGTGATTCATCCCCACCGGCCTCCGCAAATCGAGGAACCGATTACCCCTAAGTGGGATAGCGTCTTCGTTATTTCCGCGATAGCGTCTCTTGAGACCCCTTAGCTGGGTCTTCGCCGGTCTTCGCTCATGGAGATACCTTCGTCGCCATGATCTCTATCATCGGACGCGTCGCTCTACGGACGGCAAATTCCCAATTCCTGAAGGTCGGACTCCTGCGTGGCAAGAAGACTCCCTGCTCTCAACACATCCATCTGGCTCATCCTGCTGGCTGCTGTCGGATGCATTGCCTTCACTGCCGGGGGAGGGATCTTTCTATTTCGCAACACCCGAAACCTTGAAGATGCGGGCCGCTGGGTCCAGCACACGCAGCAGGTCCAGCTCTCTCTTCAGAGTGCTTCCGCGCTCACGCAACGCATCGAAACCGGCACCCGGATGTTCAAACTGACGCAGGATGAAGATCACCTCATCGACGCGCAGAAGGGTGCGATTCAGTTCGGTACCGGCATCACCCATCTACACAGTCTCACCTCCGACAATCCAGGTCAGGTCTCGAATCTCGGCGAACTCGACAAGTGCTCCTCCGCCCTCGTGCTGAGTCTCAGCAAAGACCCTCCTGCCCTGATCGAGGCGAACGCATACCTTCTTCGGTGCCGCCGCATCCTCTCTCTGATGGAGAACGAAGAGCGCGAGCTCCTCGCGCGGCGAGTTGAGGTCACCCATCAACGCTCCCAGGTCTCCATCGTCACGGAGATGATCCTGGGCGTCGTCGGCTTCGCAGTTCTGATCACATTGTTTGCGCTTCTTCTGCGGGACGCCATCGTCCGCAACCGTATCGCCCTGCTATCCGAAAAGACCAATCTCGAACTCAACGAAAGCATCCAGCGGCTGACTGAATACGCACGGGACTCGCAACTGCTCTCCATCGCCCGCGACGATCTGCAGCTGTGCACGGATCAGCAGCAGGTCTACCGCTCCGCGGCCTCGCGCTTCGCTGAGCTGCTGCCGGGCAGCAATGGTGCTCTGTGCATCATCAACAGCTCACGCAACATGGTGGAGAACGTCGCCAACTGGAACAGCAGTCAGTCTGCGCCCCGCATCTCCGACATCTTTCATCCCGACAGCTGCTGTGGCCTGCGTTCCGGACAGCTCCGCTGGTATGCCCCAGTCGCATCGCACATCCAGTGCGACCACTTCGTCGGACCCAACCCTGAGTGCTATCTCTGCGTCCCCCTCGTCGCCCATGGAGAGACCATCGGCATCCTCTACATCGACTGTCCGGACGAAAGCGTGCGGCAGATCGTCGAAGCTCGAACCGGAGGCATCCGTCAGCTGGTTCAGCTCACCGCGATGGCTCTGGCTTCTCTCCAGATGAGGAAGAAGCTGGAACACCAGTCCGTTCGCGATGGCCTGACCGGCCTCTTCAATCGCCACTTCCTCGAGATCGCGCTGACGCGGGAGCTTGCTCGTGCCACCCGCCGCAAGGGATCGCTCGCCGTTCTCATGATCGACGTCGATCACTTCAAGCGGCTCAATGATCAGTTCGGGCACGCCGCCGGAGATGCCGTACTCAAGGAAGTCGCCAGGATCTTCAGCTCCAGTGTCAGAACCGAAGACCTGGTCTGCCGCTATGGCGGTGAGGAGTTCACCATCATCCTCCCCGACATTACCCTTGAGGCAGCCTTCAACCGTGCTGAGGTCATCCGGAAAGCAGTCGCGAACCTGCGCAGCGAGCTGGACAACGAGCTCTACAGCGCCGTGACCATCTCGGTCGGAGGAGCGCTCTTCCCCACCAACGGGCAGACCTCCGAGACTCTCCTTCGGCAAGCGGATGCCGCGCTCTATCGTGCCAAACACGAAGGCCGCAATAAAGTAGTCATGGAGTAGCACCTACTCCTGCGGATTACCCGCATCACCATCCGCGAGTCTTCGACTTCAGCTATTTAGATCTCAGCGCACCTACTTTTTGGCCCCACCCATCGTTCCCGGTCGCAACTCCTTCGCGTCCTGCTTCAGATACCCGGCGAGCGCCTCGTACTGATTCGTCGCGATAAAGTTCACCCGCGCGGCAATCGCCGCCTTCCAGCGTGTCACAACCGCCTCCCGCGAACCGAAGTTATAGCTCATCCCCCACCCTTGATCCTCCGAGGGAGCAAAGCCATCAAGCGCGTAGAAGCGCACCCAGTAACCCATCTCGTGCCCGTGGTCTACCAAGGCTCGTAATCTCGCATCATCGGCGGCAGTCCAATCTCCGGCTCGCGGTTCGCCACCTTCCTCCACCGCATACCACGAGCTGTTCCACCAGCGCCGGTAGTTGGTCGGCTTCTCATGCAGCAGTTCCTCGGGGCTCACCGTCACCGCCCAGTGCATCGCCTGCTCTTTGGTCATGTTCTTTGGCGCCGGATGCGTATGTGCCGATCCAAACAGTCGCAGCCTTCCGCCTACCGGAACATCGTCGTAGAAGACCTTCTGCTGCTCGTCAGCCTCCTCGGTCACCACCAGGATCGGCTTTCGATCGATAGGCGAAAGCTTCTCCGGATCGCTTGTCTTGACCGCCGTCGAAAGCCACTCCTCATGTCGCCCAAGCACCTGCCACACGCCCTTCAACAAGGCGCTCTGGTTGTCCTTGAAGTCGAAGTGCAGCACGATCAGAGGCCATTGGTTGCGCTTGTTCTCCGCGATCGCCTTCTCCACAACCGGGCTGACCTGCTTGAAGAAATAGTCCTCTAGCGTCGGCTCATCGCCCGTGGGCTGCGGTGTGTGCGAGACCACAACCCGCCCCTTTCCTGTCCCCGGATCCACGTACCAGGCAAGATCCTGCTCAATCGACACCGGGAAGCCGGAGTTCAGGGCTCGCTGAATCCGATCGTTCCACTTACCTTGATACGGATAGCAGTTGTGCGCGTCCAGGATGGGCTCATTGTGATTGAGAAAATCGAGGTCCGGGCCCTGCGCCTGTACAAAAACAGACGAAAATGCGATCCCGGCCATCAGGGCCATTCGCGCTACCGCTTTGTGCTTCATGAGAGAGTTCCTTTTTCGAAGGTGATCGATACCGAAGACAACTATAGCGATTCTCCCGCTCAGTCGTTGAGGAGAGGGCCAGACTCCGTGTTCCTTGCACCGGATCCCAGCCTGGGAACCCAATCGAACGAACCTGTGATGGGTATAGCCCAAATGTGCTACGGCGCGAACCCACACTTAACCGTTACGGTTATGGTTGAGTTTCACAAAGGCGGTTATGGATCATCTCGCCGTTATAACAGGGACCTACGATCTTCGTCTGGTCTTTGCCTCTATCGTGATCGCACTGCTGGCAGCCTACGCCGCCCTCGATCTTGCCGGCCGGGTCACCGTATCCACCGGAATCGCACATGTCACCTGGCTCTGCGGAGGCGCCTTTGCGCTCGGTCTAGGCATCTGGTCCATGCACTACGTGGGCATGGAAGCCTACAGGCTGCCCTTCCCGGTCCTCTACGACTGGCCCACCGTTCTGCTGTCCATGCTTGCTGCAGTTCTGGCTTCTGCGGCGGCCCTGTTTGTCGTCAGCCGCAAAAGGATGACGCTCCTCGCCGCCAGCGCAGGTAGCATCTTTATGGGCGCCGGCATCGCAGGAATGCACTACATCGGAATGGCCGCCATGCGCCTGCCCGCAATGCATCACTACAACGCCCCGATCCTCGGCCTCTCTATCGCCCTTGCCGTCGTTATCTCGTTTGTCGCTCTCCGGCTGACCTTCTCGAACCGCGAACAGACCTCCTCCTTCAGCCTCCGCAAGCTCTACTGCACAGTCATCATGGGCCTCGCCATTCCAGTCATGCACTACGTCGGAATGGCTGCGGTGACCTTCAATCCCATGCCGCTCGACCCAGCCACGCTCGACCACGCGATGGGCATCTCCTATCTGGGTCTCTTCGGCATCGGCCTCGTCACCGTCTTCACCCTCTGCCTGGTCTATCTCTCAGCGATGCTCGATCGCAGGCTGTCCCTGCAGGGAATGCAGCTTGAACTACTCCAGCAGAGCCACCGCCTGGAGCTCGAAGTCGAGCGCGCGCAAACGGCCGAGAACAGCAATAAGGCCAAGAGCGAGTTCCTCGCCAACATGAGCCACGAGATCCGCACTCCTCTCAACGGCATCATCGGCATGACCGACCTCGCGCTCGAGACGGAGCTCAACCGTGAGCAGCGCGACTATCTTCAGACCGTGAAGCTGTCTGCCGATTCTCTTCTCAGCGTCATCAACGATATCCTGGACTTCTCCAAGATCGAAGCCGGCAAGGTCGACCTTGAAATCATCGACTTCGACATCTACGAATGCATCGAGGGAGCTCTCAAGACCATCGCGCTCCGAGCTGACGAGAAGGGCCTCGAGCTGCTCTGCGATGTCTCCTCCGAGGTCCCCGCCTGGGTCGCAGGAGATCCCGGCCGCCTGCGCCAGGTCATCCTCAACCTCATCGGCAACGCCGTCAAATTCACCGAGCAGGGCGAGGTCGCACTGAAAGTTCGTCTCGATCAGAGCGACGACTCGAAGGTCGCCCTTCGCTTCACCGTGATGGATACCGGCATCGGCATCGCGCCTCAGAAGCTGCAGTCCATCTTCGACTCCTTCAGCCAGGCAGACGCCTCCACCACCCGCGAGTTCGGCGGCACCGGCCTTGGACTCACCATCTCCCGCCGCCTCGTCGAGATGATGGGAGGAACCATCGCGGTCGAAAGCATCCTCGGTAAGGGTTCAAACTTCGAATTCACCGTCAGCCTCCAGCGCGCTCAGGAGCGCCGCCCGCTTCCGGCCCAGATCTCGGCTGGAGTCTCGATTCTCGTCGGAGTCAAGGTCCTTATCCTCGATGACAATCGCACCAATCGCCGCATCCTGGAAGGCCTGCTGGCGCGCTGGGGCATGATCGCCGCCGCAGCATCCGACGGCCCCCAGGCCCTGCAGATGTATATCGAGGCCGCCGCCGAGGGCGAGCCCTTCCGCCTCGTCCTCACCGACATGCACATGCCAAAAATGGACGGATTCGACTTCGTGCAACGTCTGAATGAGATATCCGGCTCCGCACCCTCTACCATCATGATGCTTACCTCTGGCGGCCAGCAGGGCGACGCACAGCGTTGTGGCCAGCTCGGAATCGCCGCCTACCTGCTCAAGCCCGTCCGTCAGGCCGAGCTGCGTGAGGCTATCGCCGGTGTCCTGATGGAGCGCGAGACCGTCCAGCCAGCTCCGCTCATCACCCGATACACGCTCCGCGAACAGGCGAGCGGAGGAAATACCTTGAAGATCCTGCTTGCGGAAGACAACATCGTCAACCAGAAACTCGCCACACGCATGCTCGAAAAACGCAACCAGACCGTCACCGTCGTAGGCAACGGCCGTGAAGCTCTGGCAGCCCTTGAAATCGCAGATTACGACCTCGTCCTTATGGACATGCAGATGCCGGATATGGACGGCTTCGAAGCCACCATCGCGCTGCGCGAGCTTGAGAAAAATACCGGCAAACACCAGCCCATCGTCGCCATGACCGCATTGGCGATGAATGGCGACCGCGAGCGCTGCATGGCTGCCGGTATGGACGGCTATCTGTCCAAACCCATTCGGCCGGAAGAGCTGGACGAAACCCTGGAGCATTATCTCGCTCTGAAGACCGCGTCCCTCGGCGGCTCTGATCCCGAGCCAACCAAAAACAGCTCCGTCGACATCCTCGAGCTGCTCAATCGAATCGACGACGACCGTGCACTCCTGGCCGACCTGAGCGATGTCTTCCGCGCCGACTACCCGCGACAGCTCCAGCGGGCCCAGAAGGCTCTCGACTCCACTGACGCAGCCGAACTGCAGGCTGTAGGACACCTGCTGAAAGGTGCGCTTTCAAATCTCTCCGCCGGCTTGGCGTCTCAGCTCGCTGGCAGCCTCGAGGAAACGGGCAGGTCCGGCAAAGTCTCCGGAGCCCAGGACATCCTGGACAAGCTTACCCTTGAACTCGACACTGTTATGCACGTACTCGACTCGCTGTGCCCCGAGAATGCTAGATGAAGATACTCCTCGCTGAAGACGAGCCCGTCAGTCGTCTGATGATGCAGCGTGCGCTGCAGCAGTTCGGATATGAAGTCGTCATTGCCCAGGACGGCCGCGAAGCTGCCGGCATCCTCTCCGCGCCGGATGCACCGCGGCTGGCAATCATCGATTGGATGATGCCGGAGCTCGACGGCCCCGCCCTGTGCCGCAAGGTACGGCAGCGCCACTACGAGACGCCCTACGTCTACATTATCCTGCTGACCTCCCGGCAGAACAGCGAAGACGTCGTGGCCGGTCTCGAATCCGGCGCCGACGACTACCTGGTCAAGCCCTGCGCCCTGGCAGAGCTCAAGGCACGGCTCCGCACCGGCCGCCGCATCCTTGAGCTCGAAGACAAGCTCGTCGAAGCTCGCGAGCAGATGCGCTACAAGGCCACCTTCGATTCACTCACCCGCCTCAAGAACCGCGCCGCCATTCTGTCGTTCGCACGCAAGACACTCAGCCGCGGACATCACACCGGCAAATCCACGGTGCTGATCCTCTGTGACGTCGATAACTTCAAACGCATCAACGACACCTACGGACACCAGTCCGGCGACGCTGTCCTCGAAGAGATCGCGCGTCGTCTTGACGCCTCCGTTCGCCCCGGCGACGCCGTCGGCCGCTACGGTGGCGAGGAGTTCCTGATCCTCCTCGCCGACTGCGATCCATCCGTGATTGAACGACGCTGCGAAGACATCCGATGCGCGGTCGCCGCAACTCCTATAAAGACTCCCGCGCACGAGATCCAGGTAACCATCAGCATCGGAGCCATCCTGCACATGGGCGGAGGCGATGATTCCGTGCTCCAGGACCTGCTTGCACGCGCCGACGCAGCTCTCTATCGTGCTAAGGCACTGGGACGCAATCGCGTTGAAGTAGTCGGATCCACCCCTGTCATCCGCACGGTAGCTTTGCCCGGTCCGCACGCATTTCACAAAGCAAAAGGTGGTCACAGTACGGCGCAGCTGCCCTTACTGATCTCAAGTCTCGGCTGACTCTCTGCGCCTCTACGAATCCGTGAACATCGTGTGATCGACCGACTCCCGGTCGTCGAACACGTAACACTTGCCCTGCCACTTGCTCTCGGACTCGGCAACCTCCTCCAGATACTTCAGGATGCCGCCCTTCAGGTGGTAGACCGTGTCGAAGCCTTCCCGCAGCATGAAGGCCGACGCCTTCTCGCAACGAATGCCGCCGGTACAGAACATCGCAATCTTCCGATCCTTCTGCTCTCCCAGCTCCTCACGCACATAGGTCACAAAATCCGAGAACTTCTCGATCGCCGGAAGTGTCGCGCCCTCAAACGTGCCTATCTCGGTTTCGTAGAGATTTCGCGTATCCAGCAGCAGTACCTCGGGATCGGCCAATAAATCGTTCCACTCCTTCGCCCCGACATACGTCCCCGGCTTCGCCGGATCGACCTTCGTCTCACGAAAGGCAATAATCTCACTCTTCACCCGAAACTTCAGCCGCTGGAACGGGGGCTCGTCTGCCGTCGAAAACTTCACCTCGGCCCGATCCAGCCCAACACTCTCAGCCAGCTCATCCAGCAGAAGATCGATCGTGGAGGCCGAACCTGCCATCGTGCCGTTGATCCCCTCAGGCGCGATCAGCAGGGTGCCTCGAAGATCGCTGTCTTCGAATCGAGCCAACAGCTTCGCTCTCAGAGCCTCCGGCTCCGACAGGGAGAAAAATCGATAAAACGCTGCAACCGTATATTTCACGCTCTTCCATCATAAATTGGACGCCATTTCGGTCGCTCTCCAGGTCCACCCGCAACCACGAAAGCGGCACTCACAACTCAATCGGTACGATTGAAATTTTCATCGAAAATCCCCGGCTAATCGAGCCGCACCGGGTGCGCCTCATCAGCCGTGATGGCTATCTCCTATATTTATAGTTGACGTATTTTCTCTTCCGGAGTAATCTCCTATTCCTATAGGAGATGCGGCAATGGCAAAGGTAGCGAAAGTCTTGACTCCTCTAGAGCGACGCATCATGCATGTGCTCTGGGAGCAGGGTGCGGGCAATGTTCAGAAGGTTCTGCAAGGCTTAACCGGTGAGCCTCAGCTTGCTTATACGACGGTTCAAACTACGCTGAACGTTCTGCACCGCAAAGGCAGAGTCAAAAGAAAACTTGTCGGGCGCGCATTCGAATACAGCGCCACCGTCACTCAGGAAGCGGCTGATTCTCACGCCATCAAAGATGTCCTGCAGAAAGTCTTCCGGGGTTCCGTGGACGACTTGCTCCTCTCTCTGGTCCGAAGCAAGCACCTCGACGCGAGAAAGCTTGCCCAGCTGCAGGCAAAACTTGAGGCTGCAGCAGACGAAGAGGAGGATGCGGAATGAATGCAATCCGAGAGGCCCTGTTCGACCTGCTGTTCAATGCGTTCTTGCAGATTGCATCCTTTGCCGTCGTTGCGGCAGCCTTCTCGCCGCTCATAGCGAAAGCGAAGGCAAAGTATCAACACCTGTTCTATCTTGGCGTGCTTGCCCTGTCTCTCGCCATACCTGTAAGCAATACATTCTGGCACACGCGGCCATCTGTGATCGCGGAGAGACCTTCGCAGGACGCACTTCACAAGGCATCATCGCTCAATGGGGCTTTCTGGATCTGGAAGGGGAACTCCAAAGCGCAGCTTCAATTCGAGTTAGGAGCAGGAGTTGAGAGTGCAATCGTCGCCATCTGGGGAGCGTTCGTTCTCTATCAGCTCATTCACTTCGGCCGCGGCGTCCGTCGAGTTCACCGGCTGCGCCGAGACGCTTCGCCGCTTTCTTCGGCCGAAATCGGAATGGCTCGCTCCGTCGTTACCTCGCCCCGGGTTGCTTTCCTCAAATCTACAGATATCGACGACCCGGTTGCTGTAGGTGTGCTTCACCCTGCGATCATCCTGCCGGCCAAGCTGATACCAGCTCTTCGAACGCACGAGCTTTTGGCCGTGTTTGCGCACGAATACGCGCACGTTCGTCGAGGAGACTTTTTTGTTCACATCCTGTGTGTAGTTCTCTCCTCTCCTGTGGCCATCCACCCTGGCATTCGATACCTGATGTCGAAGATTTCGCAGACGCGCGAGCTCGCCTGCGATGAGCACGCTGCCTGTCAGCTCGGAAAAGGTCATTTGTATGCCCGCACGCTCTTACGCCTGGCCTCACTGTGTTTGCACGCGCCCCGTGGCAACGCACTGGAGCTGGGTATTTTCGATGGTGACAACCTGGAGGATCGAATCATGATGCTAACCAACAAGAGAAATCCTTTATCACCCGCCGGTCTGTTTGGACTGGTATTGGCCATCACTTTGACGTTCGGTTCGGGCGTAGTGATCGCGCGCGCAACGAGCCGTCAAACAACCTCTCCGTCCTCCGATGCCGCGCATGGTTTCGCTGGAACTTGGCATTGGATGTTTCAAGGGAAGAGCTTCGCCACGATGACACTGGCTCGCAGAGGATCCGGCTTCACGGGATCCGTCACCGAATCGCGTATCGCATTAAATGACGAGGGAGGATTGAGCAACGCTGATCCTTCCGACGACACCACGCCAAAACAGATCGCCGAAGCAACACTGGAAGGTTCTGCACTCCACGTCAAAGTCGTGGATGGTTTTGAGTTCACGGTAACCCTGACGGACGACGGGCATGCCGAGATCCATCCTGGAGGGGCACCACCCAACATGAAGCCGATATTGGCGGATAGAGCTCAATGAGCGTCTCCTCTGGCTGCGCGGTGTTTGCGTTTAAAATCGGATGGCTGCTGACGAACCGGTCGGAAGCAGCCATCGCATTGCTCGCTAACTTTTCCTCAATCACAGAAGCCGGTGCGCTATGCTGCAGCAGGCGGTCCGAACCACGTGGTGAGAGCGTCATTGAGATCGGGTTGGGTTTCGTCTCCCACCCAGGCCACATATCCGTCGGGACGAATCAAAACGGCCGCGGGAGCAGTGACCTCCCCTACGGCCGGGAGGTCCCAGATACCTGCATATCCGGCTTCGATCAACTGAACGCGATCTGCCCATGGCGTGAAATCGAAGGCGAGGTGGTCACCGAAATTGAGCAAAGCTGGCCGGGCCCTGTGCAGCAGGCTGTAAACCCGCATCGGGCCGTTGGCCGTGGACAGATCGAGGTCCGGCATGCGGCCGCCAACAAGCGGATGCCCGTCGCCGAGGTTGTAGCGGACACCAAGTCCGGACATCTCGGCAGCGATCCGTTTGCGCGGCTCCTCCATCCCAAGGAGGTCCAATACAACTTCGCACAAGGCTTCAGTGCGATCATCAGTACGTTGTAATGCGACCTGCGCCATGGTCGTGCGCAACACGCGGGCCCCCACTGGATGCCGCTCGTCGTGGTAAGTGTCGAGCAAGGTCTCAGGCGATGTTCCTTTCACCACCTGCGCCAACTTCCAACCCAGGTTTACCGCATCCTGCACACCAGTATTCAGGCCCTGCCCGCCCACTGGAGAATGCACATGTGCGGCATCGCCAGCCAGGAGAACCCGACTCGTGCGGTAAGCCTCCGCCTGCCGCGACATGTCGGTGAACCTGGAGATCCAGGTTGGACTATAGATTCCATAGTCCTTTCCGCATGCGGCGACGAGTGCCTCACGGAGATCGCGCAACGTGGGCTCGGTTGCGGCGACGACGACCTTTTCAGTCACCATGACATTTACGGGCCCCTCATCGGCAAAGATTATTTTGCCGTCGCGAATCTCATACTTCTCCCTGCCGAAAGCGTGGGTGCCAAGTGCGGTGCGATGAATGCCTAATGGCGGCTCCTCCGTCACCTCGACCTCGGCGAGAATGCTGCTGGTCGTCGCATCCCATCCTCGAAACTCAATGCCGGCAACTTTGCGGACAAGACTGCGACCGCCATCGCACCCAACCAGATAGCTCGCCCGCAGCGACGCACCCTCGGACAGTTCCATCGTGACGCTGGTGCCGTCCTGAACGAAATCTCTTAATTCGCGGCTGCGATAGATCGGTACCTCCAACTCGCTGACCCACTCAGCGAGAATGCGCTCAATATGCTTCTGCCTCAGTGCCAGCCCGTAGTTGTGCCGGGTTGGAAAATCACTGATGTCCAAACGCGTGACCGCGAATCCCGTGACCTGGGCTATTTGTCCTTCGGCGAGGAATCGGTCCACGATTCCGCGCTGATCGAAGATCTCGAGTGTGCGCGCACTCAGACCGCCAGCACGCGAACCGGCAAGCTCCTGGTTCGGGCGGCGTTCGACAATGGCCACGTCAACGCCTGCCAGCGCCAGCTCGCCTGCCAGCATCAGTCCGGTGGGGCCTCCCCCTGCAATCACTACCGCATGCTCTTTCATCGTGCCTCCCTTTGCACCTTCTTGTGCTTCAGCCGACGATGATGCAGCATGGCTTGGGTCTTGCCGCAAGCCCCCCGGTGCGCAATAATCTAGAAGTGGGGAGGAGAAAGATCCTCTTCTTTCGTTTTCCGCAACAGCCGAATAATCCGTTTACGAAGCGCGCGGCGCGGACCATCCTTTCGAGCAGACAAGTTCTGCGGGTAGTCACCTCAGTCGAACAACTGATAATGCCCACAGATAGCCGCTCCGGACCCATTGCTAGGGCCTGTCGTCGGCCTCCTGTCCCACCACTCCCAATTGAGAACCGATCGATCTACCCGTTAAGCCCCGGGGAGGAGATCTTCATGGCATCGGGAGCATATCTGGTTCGTCCACTTACGCCCCGTGTCCGCAAAGCCTACTCCCACGCATCCACCCGTACAAATCGCATCGTTCTGTACCGCTCGAGCAGTTGCTCTACAGCTCGCACCGTATCCATGCGCTTCGCTCCCAGCCCGGTGTGGCCTCCATCGTGGAGCACCATGTCGGTCCCAAACCCTCGTCTCAGGTTGCGCTCCACGCCGTTTACCGCGTTCTTCACAATCCCATCGATGCCAATCGGCTTCCAGTCCGAGCAGATAACGTTCCACTGCACCGGGATCATTCCCATCTCCCGCACCACCCGCAACACCGCCGGTCGCCGGGCGCCATGGGGAGCACGAAAATAGCGCACCCGCTCTCCCAGGACATCTTCAATCGCCGCGTTCGCCTCGCCCAGCTCTCTGCGGATTCGCCCCTCGCTGTGCCACGCCAGCCAGGGATGCGTCATCGTGTGATTGCCCACCAGGTGTCCGGCAGCGGCAATCTCACGCACCAGCCCCGGACACTGCCGTACAAATCCGCCGATCAGGAAGAAGGTCGCCTTCACCTCCGCCCGGGCCAGCACTTCAAGTAGTTGCGGCGTCGCTCCCGGGTTAGGGCCGTCGTCGAAGGTCAGGGCAAAGTCAGCCGGTCGCGGAGGTGCAACCAGCGTCCTCCCGAAGATCTGAGACTCAGCCGAAAGGGCCGCCCATACTGAACCTCCCGCCACTGCCGTAGCAAGTCCCAGGGCAGCTCCTGCAGCCAGCGCCGGCACCATGCTCTCGGTTGATACTCTCTCGATCACCGGCGGATCTCCTCTTCCCTGGGACCTTCCTTTTCAGAAGGACGCCTCAGCAAAATCATCTCACCCTAGATGCGCAGGTCTCCCGCTCGCCCGTGTCAAGCCCCAACCACACCTAAGCTACAGATTCTAATAGACTTCAATGTGCCGAAAGGATTGCGGCCAGTCGCTACAATGGAAATAGTCACTAGGAGGAAGAACTGGTGGCCGGGATCGTTCCGCCTTCCCTTCATCTTTTTTGCTTTCAGTAATTTACCCGCAAGTTCCTTGGATTGAAGAATTTGCACCGCAAGTCCAAGCTAAGATATTTACTTTGAATAATTTACGCAAATTCAGTACCCCGGGGGGGTAGGTCGTTACCGACCCAGGTAAGTCTTATACTGGGTCTCCACCACGCCGGTATTGCGAGCCAGCGTCAACTTCGCCTGGTTGTATTGATAGAGTGTCTGTACCAGTCGAGACTGCGCGGCTGCCAGCGACGCCTGAGCCTGCACCACGGGAAGATTGTCATCGACCCCCGCGGCGTAGCGGTCCGTCGTATCCTGCAGCGCCTGGGTAGCCAGGTCGACGTTACTACGGGCTACCTTCACCTGCTCGTCGGTAGCCTCCACATCCAGCATCGCGGAGCGGATCTGCTGTTCGATCGTGACCTTCAGGCTCTGAATCTGCTGCCGCAGACCTGAGAGCTCCGCCTGTGCCACCTCGCGCTCGCCGCGAAGCTGCCCCTCCTGGAAGATTGGGAACGAAAGCTTGCCCGCGGCAGTAAAGACGCCATGGTAGAGACCGGTCGTCTCTCCCAGGACGCCGTAAAAACCACTGACCGAGACTGTCGGCAGACGCTCGTACTTCACCGCCTTCAGCGTGCGGTCTGCGACCTCCATCTGGGACTCGAGGCTGCGAAGATCCTTGCGGCGCTCGAAAGCCACTCTCATCGCCTGATCCAGCGGAAGCGCAGCAAACTCGGCGTAAGGAGTCGTGTCCGTCAGGGTAAGCTCCTGGTCGGCAGGCGTGCCCATCAGGCGATTGAGCGCGATCTTGTCCTTCGCGAACGTATTCTCATCGTTGATCAGGGTCTGCTGCTGGGTCTGGAGCTGGACCCGCGCCCGCAGAACATCCAGATGCGTCCCGACGCCAGCGTCATGAGAAGCCTGCGCCTGGTTCAGCGCTACCTCATCTGCCTTCAACAGCGCCCGGGCATTCTCGATCTCGGCCGAATCCGCCACCGCGCGCAGGTACTGTGTGCCCACATTCAATGCCACCGTGCCGCGCTCGTTGAGAGTCGTCCACGAGGCCGCATCGTCGGCCCGTTGCGCCGCCCGGTACAGGAAGTAGGCCGGAACGTTGAAGACCTGCTGGCTGAGATTCACCTGAGCCGAGGTCACATTGACCTTCACGATCGTCGGAGAGGTCGAAGTATCGAAGCCCGGAATCTGGACCGCGCCCGGCGTGAAACCCAGCGCCGCAAGGTTAATCTGCTGGGCTGAGCTCTTCGCCACAGCCGTCATGCTGGGGAGAAGATTGTTCTTTACCTGCAGTACCTGACCGTGAATCGACCTCTGGTTCTGAAGGTCGAGAAGGATGCCGAGATTATGCTGCAGACCGCGTGCGATGGCTTCATCGATGCTCAACGGCAGTGCGCCGACAGTAGCCTGCTCCACCACAACCCCGCCCGCCAGTTTGGCAACCGGCGCGCCGGAGGTAACCTGCGGTTGTGGGGCCTGCGGAAGCTCTTCCGGCTTGGGCTGCTGTGCCAGCGATACCGGGGCGAGACTCAACCACGCGGCAAAAACTGGCAGAAACTTCCTTGTCATTGAGGCGCGAGACTCCAATTTCATCAAAGGTGGGACAGCAAATCGTCTGTATTCACTACGATTAGATTACCCGGCCCCGGACGGGGTTGCGAAAATCCGCCGCAAAATCCGAGCACGCCCGCCGCGGTCGTCTAAAATACAAAGAAAGGCCTTATGCGTCCAACCACCATGAATCGCATCGTTCTCGCCGCCTCTCTGCTCCTCGGATTGTGCCTTCCCGCCGCGGCTCAGTACTCTGCTCCGCCAAATACGGGCAACTCCTTCAAAGACACCTCCATGCTGAAGCCTCCGGCCGGAGCAAAGGTGGCCATCATCAAGTTCGAGGATCTCGAGTGTCCCGCCTGCGCGCACGCCTTCCCCATCGTGCACGAAGCAGCCGATCGCTACAAGATTCCCATCGTGCGCTACGACTTTCCGCTCCGTATGCACATCTGGAGCCGCGATGCAGCCATCACCGCACGCTATCTGCAGGACAAGGTCTCGCCCCAGGTCGCAGACGAGTTTCGTGGGGCGGTCTTTGCCGCTCAGAACTCCATCGCCTCCAAGGACGATCTTGCAGCGTTTACGCGCCGCTTCTTCCAGTCTCACAAGCTGAACGAGCCCTTCGTCATCGATCCAGCGGGCCGATTCTCTGCTGAGGTCAACGCCGACTACACTCTCGGCGAACGCATCGGAATCTCGCAGACACCGACCATCTGGGTCGTCAGCCAGAAGAACTGGGTGCAGGTCACCGATATGAACCAGCTCTACGCCACCATCGACAACATGGAGTCTCAGGTCGCCCAGAACACACCGGGTAAAACAGCCTCAAACTCCAAGCTGAAGCACCCTTCGACGGTCCAGCGGTAAAAGTTATCTGAACTCGTTTGGCCCTGCGGTGGAATCCTCGCTGCAGGGCCTGAAGTTTTTAACCGCCTATTTCGCCTCGAAGATCAGGAAGTAGTCCTGCCCATCCGCCTTGGTGAAGTCGTAGGTGGCGCTGAGACGAAACCCGGCTTCGCCCATCTCCTTCTCGACCACACCGTGGTCCAGACCATGATTGGCGCCGTTTCCATTCCTGTCGATGATCCCGATCTTCGCTCCCTGCCGGAGTGCCGGTCGAAGCTTCTTCATAAAGTCCACTGGGTGGGCGATCTCGTGGTAGACCTTCAGCAGGAGCACAGCGTTCACGCTTCCTGGCGGAAGCAGGGGATCATCTGGCTGGCCCAGAACCGTTCGCACATTGGTGAGCTTATCGCTGATGACCCGCTTGCCGATGGTCTCAATTGCAATCGGGTTGATATCCTCGGCCAGCACTGCGCCGGTAGGTCCGACCCGCTTGGAAGCCCGTTCCGTAAACCACCCAGAACCCGCGCCGATGTCGGCCACGTTCTTACCGGGCTGAATCCCCAGCAGGTCCATCACCCGATCGATCTGCAGTTTCTTATCGCGATCCGGATAATCGAAGATCGACAGATCGCCGGTATAAGGACGACTTGAGGAGCGCGGGGGAGCCGAGGGCACGGCAGTCTGCGAAAAGGCAGGAAGCGCCGCTGCGATGACAAGCGTCAGTAGAAGCTGCCGGGCGGCAAAATGACGAGAAACGACGCGCATTGCGCTCATCACACCTCCAGGTCCGCGAATCGGTCCGCTATTGAATCTGCACCAGCTCCTGCGATCCGGTCTTATGGGATGAGCCCGGCGTCACTGAGCTATTTTGCGGTGCGCGCCAGTGATCGATATAGCTGACCTGGTGAACGCAGCTGATGGTGCAGCTCGGGGAGCAGCTCTTCTCAGTCAGGAACTCGCGTTTGACATCATCGACGGTGTAGTCAGCCAGAGGAACGGCCGGGAACCCGCGCTGCTGGCTGCAGTAGTGAACCAGACCGTTCTCGCAGATGTACAGATAGCGCCCGCCAGCGCGGCAGCGCCAGTCGTTCGTCTTTCCGTTCGCAATCGCTACCTGGAAGTGATTGAAGCGCGAGTAGCTGCGACGGGTCATGGCACGAACCTTGTCCCACACCTTGCGCTCGGCTTCGCCAAGCGGCTTCAACTGTCCGGAGCCGTCATGGATGATCCCGATAGTCGAGCTGAAACCCAGGCCCAGCGCTCGCTCGCTGACCACGCGAGCATCGTCCGGATTTGCAATTCCTCCACCAACCACGGAGTTGATATTGACGTGAAACTCGGCATGCTCGGCGAGCATCTGCAGTTTTTTGTCCAGAACCTTCAGACTCTTCTTCGAAACCGCATCGGGCATTACATTATCGATCGAGATCTGCATGTGATCGAGTCCGGCCCGGTTCAGGCGCTGAATACGATCCGGCATCAGCAGATAACCGTTGGTGATCATGCCCGCGATAGCGCCCGTCTTGCGAATACGGGCGATGATCTGGTCCAGATCGGGATGAAGCAGGGGCTCGCCGCCCGAGATCGTGATGACGCTCGTTCCCAGTCGACCCAGGTGATCGATACGGCGCAGCATCTCGTCGATCGGGACCGGATCAGAAAAATCGTCGAACTCATTGCAATAGGTGCAGGAGAGATTGCACCGGCGCATGGGCACAATATGCGCCATGTAGGGATGGTCGGTCGAGCCTAGGGCGTCGCCAATGGAGCGGACCTCCCGCGCCTTGCGGGTGATCGCCTTCCATCGTCGTCTTATGGAGCTCGGCGGCGTCAGGTTCGTGGTCGAAGCAGAAGACATATCAGGTTTTAAGTATATCGGACGCAGCAACTTGAGGCAGGGCGAAGGGACTGAAGCGAAGACTTTTAGTCGAGCCGCACCACATTGTCCAGCTTCGCGTGAACAGCCTGCACGTGGTCCCGGAGCGCCGGAGGCTCCGCCCTCATGCGATCCGCGGCAGCCGTCACCTGCTGCCGCGCCAACTGCATCTGGCGGCGAAACTCGGGATTAATGGACCAGAGATCCAGCTTCGCCTTCATCTCGTGCATCTCCGGAGCGTTGCGATCCTCCTGCAGGGTGTTCCGGAGACTGGCGTCCATGGCATTCAGAACAGGCTCGATCTGCGCGAGGGTCTCACGCGTCTCGAGCGCCTGGGGCGAGTTGCCGAAGAAGCCCTCCAGACTGGCCCACGGCTCAACAGAAGAGCGCTTCCTGGAGTCAGGAACGAGGGTCAGGTTCTGGACCTTCTTGTCGCGAAGCACAACCACACTGACAGACTTTCCCCGGTTCTCGTGGATCGTCTTCGACCAGTCACTGCCGTTGACGATGTCGAGCGAGTTGATCTTGATGACCACGTCACCGGCCCTCATGCCTGCATCGGCGGCCGGGCTGTGGGCCTCAACGCTGCGGACGAGGAGTCCCGAGCTTCCCTGCGCTCCGAAGAAATCCGCAAGCTGTGGCCCCATCACTTCAAGCTTGGCGCCGGTGTAGGACGAGCTGACGAGCATCGTCGTCCCCAGGAAGGTACGCGTACCCTTCACCGAGGACGCACGCGAGGTCGAAAGGAAGGAGTGGCCGGCATGGGAGAAGGCAGAGGATCCGCTGGCAGGCTCCGGAACAGTGTAGTGATTGTCCCAGGCCTCGCGTTCGACCTCGTTGCGATCGGCCAGCTGCGTCTGAATCGTCTTCTGCTGCCCCTCGCGGCTGATCACAAACGTGACCTGGCCGCCCGCTGGAATCTCCCGCAACAGGTGACGCAGTTGCGTCTCACCATCGATCGCCTGGCCATTCATCTTGAGGATCACATCGTGCAACTGCATCCCTGCTTTGCAGGCCGGAGCATCATGGTCTACGCCAACAATCTCGGCTCCATGCTTGTCCGTCATCTTGAGCGTGGCGAGTCGATCGTCACTCACGTCGCGGATGTCGACTCCAAGATATCCCTGGGGAGACTTGCTGGACGGCCCAATGATCCGGAAGATGGCCTGCGGATGCATAAGCCGCGACTGCGCCAGAGATGGATGTTCGGTGACCAGACCAAGGCCCGCAAAAATCAGAACGCCAAACGATCTTACGTACCTCATCTCGACTTCCTCGCATCCCTTTCTACATAGTTGGAAGTACCGAACCACCAGGAGCCAGCTACTGGATCGAATCCGATCCCTGCAGCGTGTTGAAGCTCACGGTGCGGATGTATGGATTCTCATCCTGAGTGGAGACGGTGCGCAATACTTTACGAACACTGGAATCGTGCTGTACGGGTGCAAGCAGACTGACCGCGGCCATCCGCACGTCAGCATCAGGATCGTGGGCCAGAGACTCAAGAACCGCATCCCGGACCCTCTGGTCCTGACCGATGTAGCTCTGAAGACCCTCAAGCGCCTTCAGGCGAACGCCCGGATCCTTGTCGTAGCGAAGCGAAACCAGTAGCGCGCCCCGGACGCCCTTGCCATCGTCGCGCGCGGCGCACTCGTGACCAGCCTTGCACTCGCGCGCCAGCAGCTGCACCGAGTTGGCGCGTACGCCCTCTGCGGAGGCTGTCGTGCCCTTCATCAGAAGATCGCGAATCTCCTTGTTGTCCAGCGAGCCCTCGATCGTCTCCGGAACGACGCGGTTGTAGTGCACCTGCACCAGCTCCGAGTCAGGCGTACGGTCGATGCCTGTAACACTTGAAATCACACTCTGCGAAGGATTGCTGTAGGAGACAGGACCCGCGTGCGGAGCGGGTGCCTTGGATACCTCATAGCGGTTGAGAAAGTTCCCGCCGATAAACCCTACTCCGACAAGCAGCGTCGCCAGCGCCGGAGCACTCCGGAGATGTCCCATCCAGAGAAAGAGATTGATTCTGAACCTCGTGAGAAATCCGTGCGGGGGAATCGCGTCCAGTGCATCATCCAGCCGCATTCTCGACTGGGCCAGCAGATTGGGATCCGGCTCCTCTACCGGAAGTACTCCCAGCTGACTGTCCAGACCCTGCAACAGATTCAGCTCTTCCCGGCACTCTTCGCACGTCATCAGATGCTGCTCCAACGTGCCCGATAGCTCATCCGGCAACTCGCCGTAGTACGCCAGGATTACGTTGTCTCTCACCATCTCACACTTCATTTCCGTATACCTCTACCAGCCTCAAAAATGTCGCCGTACTTCGATCGCGGGTCTATCTGCGCCCGTCTATTTTTTTGCTACAGTCCTGCTCTACTTCTTTTTCTTTATTGCGGTCCTGCATACTTCTTTACTCGTCCTAACTCCCCCGTAGCTCAGCCAGATTTGCACGCAGCTTCCTCGTGGCGCGGAACAGGGTATTCTTTGCTGTCTCTTCCGTGGTGCTCAACATCTCACCGATTGTTCTCAGCTTCAGGCCCTGGTAGTGCTTCAGCTCAAACACCATTCGCTCGCGCGGCGTCAGCTTTTCCAGCGCGGCGAGAATTCTCTCGCCCATCCGTTTACGGTCCAGCTCCCGGGCCGGGTTCGCCATCGCCCGGTCGTCGGAGATATTGGCCAGCAGGTCCAGCTCATCGCCGCCGGAGTCGATCATCGTCGCCGGATCTTCTCTGCGACTCTTACGCCGACGCAGCTGATCGAGACAGAGGTTCGTCACGATGCGATAGAGCCAGGTGTAGAAGCTGCACTCGAATCGAAAGTTCCCCAGATGCCGGTAGGCCTTGATGAAGGCCTCCTGGTGCACGTCCTGCGCATCCTGTTCGTTCCCCAGCATGTGCAGCGCCAGCCGAAGTACGCTCTGGTCGTAACGACGCACCAGACTGTCGAAGGCTCCACGGTTTCCCTTCTGGGCCTCGCGAATCAGCTCATCGTCCTCGATGCGCTGCTGTGCACGAGCCTCCAGCTGGGCCTGGGTAAGCTTGCTGTTTCTCGCGCCGGGTTGAGCCGCTGCCTTTGCCATCCCTGGCAACGATTCTACCGCCGCATCCCTTAAACCCCGTGCAAAAGGACTGGCCCGTCGGTTCTGGGGGGTCAATGAAAGCCTGGATAGCAGCTCCCCGCCAGAATTAATCTCAATTGCTTCAGCTTTCATGCGTCTGACTCCGGAGTCAGGAACAACCTTTTCCTAATCCAATAGACCCGGATGTCTCTGAAAGGTAAGCAAGCTCCGGAAAGGCATCTCTCCTCAGTCAATTCCTTATAAACTCAAGCCTATGGCCCCACGTTCGATCTCCCCCGGTCTGTTCGCCGATACCCCTGCGTCCTCCTCCTCCTCCTCAGGCTGGGTTACGGCCCACTGTGATGGCGGAGCTCGGGGTAACCCGGGACCGTCCGGTTATGGCGCCGTCCTGACCGGTCCGGCCGGAGAGCCGCTGGCAGAACTGAGCGAATTCCTTGGCGTCCGCACCAACAACTACGCCGAGTACTCCGGCCTGCTGGGGGTCCTCGAGTACGCCCTGCAACACGGTCATCGCCGC
>NZ_JAEDXW010000036.1:0-43584 GCF_036877565.1 Edaphobacter sp. HDX4 | reverse complement strand
CCGCGAACCGCCGCTGTCGAATAAATCAAACGCGGAGCAAAGATCGGCATGATGAATTTCGCGGGGTCCGTCTGCCGGTGACCCGAAAGGGCTCCCATACACAAGCATGGTTCCGGCGGAGCGAGGTTGCGCGCAACTTCAGATCCAAGTCCTCCGGCAACGCAGTCGATCGCTCGTTCAACTCCCTTGCACCAGGTCAATTCATTCAGGCGTCCCCTGAGATCCTCGTCGGGTGTGCAGATGACCTCATCACCTCCGCGATTGCGGATGATTGATTCCTGCTCGCACCGCCGGATGACGTTGGTCGTCTTGAATTGATACTGCCGCGCACTTGTGGGTCTGGTCCTGAATCTGCCTTGCATCGTCGTGCAGCGATACAACCGGCATCTACTCCTCCCCCGGATTTCTCGGACTCAGGCGAATCGAAGCTGAGAATCACAAAAACGATGAAACATCATGCAGTCTTGTCGAGCGGCTTCGCCATCTTCTCATGCATTGCGCCCTTTACTGCACCGGGCGTGACGTTCGCGAGAGACCCTTCGAGCTTGATTTTCATAGACGCGGAGTAGACATGATCCTCACCTGCAAGAAGTGCTTCGATTCCCTGGCGCGCTACGTCTTCTGGATCACTTTCGGATTTCCCTTTGGATCCAACTTCGGTGTTATCCATACCTGCACGATGGAAAAAGTCTGTATCCGTCGGACCTGGTCGCAATGCGGTTACCGTTACGCCTGAATCACGCAGCTCGTAACGCAAACTATGCGCGAACGATAATACAAAAGCTTTAGTAGCCGCGTACACGGCCTCTCGGGGCGCCACCATCTCGCCTGCAATGGAGGATGTGAAAAGAATTCTCCCGGTGTCTCTCATTGTCATGTCACGAACGACATACTTTGCCAGTTGTACGGTTCCTGTGCAATTCAGGTTGATCATCTTCAATTCTGATTCAAGGTCTGTCTCAGCGAACAATCCTCCGACACCAATACCTGCATTGATGCAGGCTATATCGACCTTTCGTCCGCTCTGAGAGATCTGTTGCCAAAGGTCGTTCACGCCTTCCTGTGTCGCTAGGTCGGCTTTGATCTCCAAGACCTCGACGCCGAGTTGCCGTAGGTCGTCGGCTGCCTCCTCCAGCCGTTCACCTGCTGAACAGATGGCGAGGTCATAACCTCGCCGCGCAAGCTCAGCAGCCAATGACCGACCGATGCCGCTTGAAGCTCCAGTTACAAGTGCGAAGGGTTTTGCCATAACCAAATCTCCATAATTGATGTTTGTGAACACGCCTCAGTGCCGGCTCAAGCAAGTCCAGGAAGGAGCGCAGCTGATCTCAAGGAAGGGCACTCTCCACTAATCCGACGTCTGTGTCGGCGGGAATCGACGAACGTGCCCAACTCTTGTTCGGATGCTACCTTCAGCCATCACGTGGCTTAGGCAGCAAAATGCCGAATTGCCTTAACATTCCTTGTAGAACGATGGCCTTTTTGCGCCTGGATTCCCAAGCGTCTACGGGATGAGAGATCTATCAGGAAGGGGACGCTGCGGGTTCAGTTGGAGTTCTTCCCATGGGAACGCTCTTCAGGAGGGTCCCGCCTTCCTGAATTACATAGAGCCTGTTGGCAGCAAGCCCCGGAAGTTTGTCGATCGCGCCGGAGGGCCAACGGATCTCGATGTCTGCCTGACGAGCCATTTCGAGTCCGAAATGGATACGGAGATCGTTTTGCGAGAAGTAGCTACCTCCGCTGCGAACCTCATCGATTTGAACAAACGGCTTCGGTTGCGATGCCACTTGGGTTGTGACGGTGATTCGTGCGCCGATGCCACTGCGATTGGATTTCTTGCCTACGGTCCGGATTTTGATCCAATTCCGACCTGTGGTGGAATCACACCGGATAAGCTGGGGAACGCTGTTGACGCAATTAACAATGATGTCGGTATCGCCATCATTATCGAAATCTCCAAATGCCGTGCCACGGGCCGCCGCTGTTGCTGTCATTCCGGTACCGGCTTCGGTCGTCACCTCTTCGAACTGTCCGTTACGAAGGTTGCGATAGAGGTACTTGTGCTGTGAATAGGGGGCATCCACGTTTGTACCTTCCACCTCCGGGTAAACATGACCGTTTGACATCAGCAGGTCGGGCCATCCGTCGTTATCCATATCGAAAAAGCCCACGCCCCAGCCAAGAAACCGGGTGTTTACGCCCAGGCCGGACAAGTAGGTGTGATCGTCAAAGTTACCCCCACCCAAATTGACGTAGAGTGAGTCTGTATCTCCGGCGAAGTTAGTCTTGACGATGTCGAGGAGACCGTCGCGGTTGAAGTCACCAACCGATACTCCCATTCCTGCCTGGGGTTTTCCGTCAGGAGAATATGCGACCCCAGATTCGATCGCCACATCTTTGAACGTACCGTCCTTCTGATTTTGGTAGAAGGTGGATGCTGTCGAGTCATTTGCCACGTAGATATCGGGCCATCCATCACCATCTAAATCTGCCACGGCAACGGAGAGTGCATAGGTGCCGATCGTGTTCCACATGCCGGCTTTCTCCGACACGTCCGTGAAGGTACCGTCGCCGTTGTTGCGATAGAGGATATTCTTCCCGCCCTGAAGTCCCGGCGGACCGCAGGCTACCTGGATGCCTTTGTAAGCGCAACCTGCGGCCTCTGGTAGAGGAGCGGTCTTGATGTCGAAGTCAATGTAATTGGCGACAAAGAGGTCGAGATTGCCGTCTCGGTCGTAATCCAGAAAAGCACAACCTGTGTTCCATCGCGTCTTCGACTGCATAAGACCGGACTTTACGGTAACGTCTGTGAACGTACCATCCCCGTTGTTGCGATAGAGGGCATTCTGGCCATAGTAACTGACAAACAGATCGTTCCATCCGTCGTTATTGTAGTCGCCCACACAGCAGCCCTGACCCCATCCACTTCGCGCCAAACCAGACTTCTGTGTCACATCGGTGAAGGTTCCGTCCCTATTATTTTTGAACAGGTGAGATATCGGCTCCTGTCCTTTCGGGAACCCTCCGATACGAGAACCGTTGACGATAAAGATATCTAGCCAGTCGTCATGATCGAAGTCAAAGAAAGCGACACCGCAACCGGTGGTCTCTAGAAGGTATCTGTTCTTGTGCTCACCTCCATAGATAGTTTTGATGTTCAACCCGGATTGTCGCGCAACGTCGATGAAGCTCACTCCGAGTGGGGTGCCCGTTACAGGAGATGGCGGCCCTTTTGGAGCAGGATGTGGTTTTGCGTTATAGACAGGACGTGATCCGAGCTGTGTGGCCTGAGGCGATTGTGCCAGCGAGAGAACATCGTCGAGCGAAAGAACGAGGGCAGTTCGGGAGAGAGAGGTTAGAAACATTCGACGGGACCAGATCAAGATTAAGAGTCTCCCTTCTGCGGCCGGGCTCATGGCATATGGAACTCGATTGCCATAGGTGCCGGAAGTATAGAGAACCACTCGCAACGAGGCAATGCGTTATGCAGGCATCTGGTGATCGCAAAGCCAACCTTGTGCTCCATAGAGTTTTTTACTGCGGCATGGCCACGCCCTCTCTCAACGTCGAGACTCTCTACTGGGCTCTTGCGCGTGCGCCAGTCTCTGGGCCTGCTCGCGCTCCACGGCCGCATCAGCAATGCGACCCTGCCGAGTGAGCGCCTGCGCTAACGCGACGTGAGCTTCACTATAGTTTGGATCTGCGGTAACTGCTGCCTGCAGCTGTTCGACTGCTTGCTTCACGTTTCCCTGTTTCAGCAGGGCCCGTCCACTGTCGAGAGCAAACTGCGACCGCTGACGACCGACGGCCGCACGGCTGAGATCCGCGGCGATCCTGCGCTCCGATACGGCGCCTGTCGTGTCACCCAGCTGAACCAGAACTGACGCAAGAGTAATGTGTGGACTTGGCTGAGCGGGCATCAACTGGATCGCATGCCGTAGAGCGACTATAGCTTTCTGGGGCTGATCGTTCTGCTTATAAACATTTCCCAGCATCGCCCACGCATCACCATGATCCGGCCTTAGCGTCGTAGCACGCTCAAGCTGCGTTTGGGCCTCGGGGAAACGCGCAAGCTGCATATACAAGATGCCCAGTGTGTATGGAGGATCAGGAAGGCTGGGATCCAGGCTCGCCGCCTTTTCGAACTCGAGAATCGCGGCGTTGACATCGTCTTTGAGCTTGTAAGCGAGTCCGAGATCATAGTGGAGTTGAGAATTGGAGGGAGCGATAGCCAAACCCGCGAGGAACTGCTCGATCGCATGATCCAGGTCAGCCTGTTGCAGGTAAGCGACACCAAGATCCTCACGCAGCGTTGGACTTCCTGGTGTGAGCCCGAGGGCCTGCTGGAAGAGAGAGATAGCGGTTTTGGCGTCTCCCACTTGTACGAGCGCGAGCGCATAATTTGTCAGCACTGAGCAATCATCGGGCTTGGCCTTGATCGTGCTTTGGAAAAGAGGAATGGCGTCTCTTGGATTTCCACTTGCCTGCAGGCTGAGCGCCAACTCATATCTAGCGTCTATCGAGGTAGGGGCAAGCTGGACGGCTTGACGCAAGATACGTATCGACTCCTCATCCTGGCCGACGGCGCGCAGCGCACGGCCAATCTGGACCGCATATGCGGGATTGTTGTCTACAAGGTAATGCGCCTGAGTGAGCGGAGCTAGAGCATCGCTGGGATTGCCCTCAAGAAGATAGAGAGAACCCAGATGATAGAACGCCGAAGATAGCCCAGGATCGAGTTCAATGGCCTGCCGGAAATACGTCTCAGCTTCGCCATATTGCTCCCTTTGAACGAGTACGGTTCCGAGTGCATCATGTAGGAGGGCGCTCCCTGGGGACTCTATAAGGGCTTTTTCTATACGATCCTCTGCCAGGTCAGGCTGCGAGTTGGCCTCAAGCGCGCTCGCGTAGGCAATTACCTGTTCCGGTGTAAAGGGTTCGTGCGCCTCGTCCGCGGCCCTAAACAGCGGGATGACTGCTGCTGCTTTGTCATTGAGTTGCACATGAGCGAAAGCAAGGTTGAGAGTGGTACCGTTGTCACCGGGATCGAGCCTATGAGCTTGCTCCAACTCGGCCATTGCTGCTTTAGGATTGTTCTCAGCCAGCAGCACGGTTCCGAATGCGCTATGGCCCGCGGCCACCTTAGGCGCGAGTCGGACGACGCGGGCAAACTGCATATGCGCCGTGCGAAGATCGCCGCGCTGGTAGGCCTCTGACCCAGCACGAAATGAAGCAGTCGCGGGGTCACCCTTTGTGGAGGACGGACCACTTCTGACCTGCGCGACCGCCACTCTGTCGACGAACAGGACCAGCAAGGCAATGCACATGATAACGGGTCCAATGAGACGTTCTCGCATTGACGACGGGCCTCGTGTTGAAGATCGATCCTGCATCCCGGACACCGATCGCGTAATTCTATTTCAGATCTGCGGGCCTTCACGCTGAATACGGCTCCGCTGGGGAGATGCTCCTGAATAGACCACAAATTAGCCGTTGACATTCACTCTTGATGTATGTAGTGTTCGCGTTCGCAGGCATTGATGTAGCTATTGCGGTAAGGCAGTTCTTGGATCCCCAGGTTCAAAGATCCTGTCTCAGTCAGAGGAGCTTGCGAAAACGAGATACGCGTCGCACCCGCCTTCGCAAAAGCATCCCCCGGGGATGAGACAAGACCAGCAACATCCTTCAGGAGAGTCTTGTCATGAATGTGGCGACACGAATTAGGTGGATCACCGCTGGCCTTTTGGCAATATTTTCAACCTCAATCTACACTTACTCGCAAGCCGTCTACGGGTCGATCTATGGAACCGTAACCGACGCGTCTTCTGCAGTAGTGCCTAATGCCACTGTGACCGTGACGGACGTTTCGAAGGGGACGACGAATGAGGTTCAGAGTAATGCCAACGGCGAGTTTACGGCCGATCATCTGATTCCTGATATCTATGACGTCAAGGTTTCAGCTGCCGGATTCCACAACTTCCAGCAGACAGGAATCCAGGTATTTGCAGATACCTCGGTTAAAGTACAGATCGTACTTACGGTTGGTGCTGCCGACCAGACCATTGAGGTCAATGCAGACTCAGTTCCGTTGCTCAAGACGGACAGGGCGGATGTTTCGACTGTCTTCGGCGCACAGGAGATTCAAAACCTGCCGATCCCTGGACGGAACTTCACAGGCTTGCAACTCCTGCTGCCGGGGGCCCAGGAGATGGGATGGAGTCACGCCGCCAGTGAGAATCCGCAGGGCAGCAAACAGATCATGGTGGATGGACAGGCGTTTGCCGGTGTTGCTTACGAACTGGATGGAACGGATAATCAGGACCCAATCCTCGGGATCATCGTGGTGAACCCGAATCTTGATTCCCTTTCGGAGACGAAGATCACCGTACAGAATTTTGACGCCGAGTTTGGGAAAGCGGTGTCTTCCGTGGTCACAGCACAGACCAAGTCGGGATCAAACAAGTTCCATGGATCGGCCTTCGACTATCGGCAGAGCGCGGCCAATTTAGCCAAGAACCCGTTCACGCAAGGGCCGCTTCAAGGCAAGGTTCCCCAAGCTTTGAAAAACCAGTTTGGCGGTTCAATAGGCGGTCCTGTATTGAAGGACAAGGTTTTCTTCTTTGGAGACTATCAAGGTGTTCGACAGAAAGTCGGCACGTCCAATACACAGACGGTCCCATCTTCGCTCCTGGTCGAAACCTGCCTCGGAAAACAGGTCGGACCCAGTGGAATCCCGGGCTGCGACTTCAGCGAGTATGCCGCCAATGTAACTCCAGCCGGATCTGGCGTCATCTATCAGAAAAGTGGCCAACCTTATCCCGGTAACGTCATTCCTGCTTCACAGGTCTCCACCCAGGCAAAGAATTTCTTTGCCCTGCTTGAACCTTACAAGCCGAACAATCCCGGTACCTTCAATGGTCTCAAGAATAATTACAGCGGCAGCGGAACCGGCGGACTGAACAGCGATCAGTGGGATGTGCGCGGCGACTACCAGATGAACGAGAAGGTTCATTTCTTTGGCCGTTTCAGCCGGTTCACTGACACACTTAGTGGCACAACGATGTTCGGTGATGCAGGAGGAGCCGGATTCGGTATAGGTGGATATGGAGGCACATCAAAAGGTGCGAATGACAGCGTTGCAGTTGGTGCAGATATTGCTGTGAATGCAAAGCTGGTGACAGATGTTCGCCTGGGCTACTTCCGTTACAACATCATCACGTCTAAATACAATCAGACGGTACCGTTTGCTGACCAGCTTGGTATTCCCGGAATGAATACGGGCGTTCTGGCTACCGGCGGAGCTCCAAGTTTTCAGCTGGCGGAGGTTGGTTCAAGTACGGGAGCAGAGCCCGCGAATCCACAGAGCCAGGGACCGCAATACGGTGCGGGCCTCAATGTCGACCGGTGTAACTGCCCTCTGACAGAACGGGAAGATCAGTACCAGTTCGTTAATAACTGGACCAGGATATTAGGCACACATTCCATCAAGATCGGGGCCGATCTACGTTACGCTCGCAATCTCCGCGTGCCAAGCGACAATGACCGCACCGGAATTCTGTACTTCAGCAATCAGCCTACTTCAAACCCATCTATAACGAATGGGTCGCAAGGGGGGCTTGGATTTGCCACATTTGTTCTCGGCCAGGTTACGGGTTTCAAGCGATTTGTAAGTACTTCTACCAATGCCAAGGAGTTCCAGAAACGCGACTTCTTCTATGTGCAGGATACTTGGCGCGTCACGGACAAGCTCACGGTCAACTACGGCCTTCGGTATGAGTTCTATTTCCCCGAAACGATCAACGCGGCGGCAAGTGGTGCTCTTCTGGATATGAATACCGGATATCTCAACGTGGCCGGAGTGGGCAACATCGCCAGCAATATGAACTGGGGTCGAAATACGAATACCTACAGTCCCAGGGTGGGCATTGCGTATCAGATTAGGCCCGCCACTGTTATCCGCGGCGGTTATGGACGGAGCTTCGACATTGGTGTTTTCGGTTCGATCTTCGGGCATGCCGCGACACAGAATCTTCCAGTCCTCTCCAGCCAGGAGGTCGTCGCAACTGCTGGCCCGTTGAGTCAAGCATTCTCGCTTGCATCCGGGCCACCTGCTCCCAGCCCTATACCGGTGCCCTCAAGTGGACTCCTGCCAAACCCTGGTTACGCTGTCAGTTCACGCGCTCGCCCCAATCCCCTTCGGCTTCCTACTCTTGACGCTTGGAATTTGAGCCTGCAACAGTCACTGACCTCCACGCTGTCGCTTACGATTGCCTACGTCGGGAACAAGGGCACGCATACGATGGGAGACAACAGTGCCAATACAAACAACCCGAATGAAGCGGCTATCTTTCTGCCCGCAGAATACAGCATCACAGGTCAGCCCCTGCACTACGATTCCTCCGTCAGTTCGACAACGAACTATGGAGTCAACGCACTCAACGGCCAACCTGTTGCTGGCATCGCCCCCAATGGGGGAACCAATAACTCCACCTATCTGCAACGCTATTACGGCGGAAAACTTTCGGCATGTTCAGATCCGGCCTATCACGTAAGTAATCCTCTTATCTCAGGCGGCCAGTGCGGATGGACCAATGGAATCACGAACTACAGCAATAACTTCGACTCGCACTACAACGCTCTCCAGGTCTCGTTGGCCAAACAGTTCAGCCACGGACTCTCTCTCAATGCCAACTACGCCTGGCAACGTGCAACGAGCTATGCAACAAATTTCTCAACCTGGGACAAGAGAGCTGTCAAAGGCCGCGACAGCGCCCTCCGGCAGCAGCAGATCATCGTTTATGGCTTGTATCAGCTACCATTCGGTCGCAATAAACCTTTCTTAAGCCAGGCAAACGCTTTCGTCAATCAGATCGTCGGGGGATGGGAGTTGGCCCCGGTCCTGAACTACTCGAGCGGTCTTCCCTTTACCCTCTCCTACAGCTCATGCACCAACAGCGTTCCTTCTTCAGCTCCATGCTATGTCAATGGAAATCCCGGTGCATTCCAACCGCACATATCCGGATATCCTGGACACAATCTGACCTACTTCCCAGGACAAAAGCTCGGTGGCGCCTTTACAGCGCCCGGTCTTGACCAGATCGGAAACATCGGAAGGAACAGCGTCTTCGGACCTCACTTCTTCAATACCGATCTCGCCGTTCAGAAGAACTTCCCGATCAAGGAGATTCTCGCCGTCCAGTTCCGCATGGACGCCTACAACGTCTTTAATCACATCAACTTCGGCACTCCAAGCGGCAATATCGAACAGGATGGGGCAATCAGCGCTGGTCCCGGTGTGGATGGAACGACCAATCCGCGTCAGCTTCAGTTCTCGTTGCGAGTGCAGTTCTGAGACTCTGACGGTACCAGCGAAAGAGGAGGGCTGGGGCCTCCTCTTTTCGCTGTACACTCATCCCACCATGGTTCGCCTTCATCTGCACCCGGCTACCGCTACCGCTACTGCTCTGTTGTCCGTTGGCTTGATGGCGCCGGCACAACAAGGTCCCAGAGCCTCAGGCCTGCCCGATGCTCCAGGAGAGCCTGTTGCTAAAGTCTCTGAGATTCGGGCTCTGATCGACCGTGGACAAGCGGGCCCAGCGTTGCAGCAGCTGGACAAGTTGAAAGCGAGCTCACCGAACCTTCCAGGACTAGATCGATTACGTGGGATTGCTCTCTATAGCGAGAACCGGTTTGCGGAAGCGGACGCGGCCTTCGTATCCGCTATAAATCTGAATCCAAAAGATGAGGAAGCAATCCAGATGCGAGGGCTGGCCCTCTTCCGAGCGGGTAAGCCGGCAGAAGCAATACCTCTGCTCGAGACCGCACACAACTGGAACGCGGAGACAAAAACCGATCCCAGCTATGTCCTGGCGCTCTGTTACATCGATGCGCGTCGATTTGATGACGCTCGCCATGCCTTCGCCACTCAGTACGGGTTTCCGCCAGACTCGGCAGCAGCTTATCTGCTCGCAGCTCGTATTCTTCTCCGGCGAGAGTACGTTCCGGTCGCAAAAGAGTTTGCGACCAAAGCTGTGGAGCTGGATCCCGCATTACCGCTGACCCATGTGCTGTTAGGAGAGATCGCCTTGGCAGGCGAACACGTGGAGGAGGCTATCGCCGAATTTGAGAAGGAGCGGAAACGCAATCCCCTGGAGGCCAGCAGTTACGACAGGCTCGGCGACGCGTACACACGCGCCGGGGACTATACCAAGGCGCAACAAGTATTGCAGCAGGCAATTCTTCTTGAGCCCAGTTCGACGGGCCCCTACATCCTGCTTGGCAAAACCTTTCTCAAGCGTCAGGATGCTGTAAATGCTGCTATGTACCTGGAACGAGCTGCGAAGATGGATCCCTCAAACTCGATGACACATAACCTGCTGGGGCAGGCCTACCGTCAGCTGGGACGAGCAGATGAAGCCAAACAACAAGCGGAGATAGCGCAACGAATACGATCTCGTAACGAACCCAGACTTGAAAGCATCAAGTAGACCGATTCAACATCCCCGATGAGAGTCGAGGGCACGGGTTCGGTAACAGATCTTCGCAAGGAATAGCCATCACCCTGAAGAAGAACGATTCGCAGAGTGTGCTTTCACGCGTAGACCAGCCACCTTCTTTTCCCTTACCCCGGAAACAAAAGCCTGCTGTACTCGGTTCAAGCTGCGCCCCCTGAGAACTGCAGCGATGATGGTGCGTTTAGCGCGTACGTCTCTCAGGCGGACATAACGGCAGCCCATATTCCGATCGATTGCCATCTCCGGAACCAGCGAAATGCCGATACCGGCGGCGACCATTCCGAGAAGACTGCTGAACTGCCCACTCTCGAAGGCAATGTTTGGTGTGATGAGGGCGTGGGTGCAGGCGGCAATGCTCAGGTCACGGAAGCAGTGGCCGTCGCGCAACATGACAAAGGCGTCCCCACGAAGCTCGCTGAGCGCGAGCGACTCCGCTCCCGCGCAGGGATGGTCTTTTGGCAAGACCGCATAGAGTGGCTCTGTGCGGATGGGAAACAGTTCCAGGTCCTTGTGGCGCAACGGAAGCGCCAGGATTGCTATATCGATGGATAGATCCCGCAGACCTTCAATCAGCACCGGCGTTGTCTCCTCGACGATGCGTAACCTGGCCTCGGGATATCTCTTCGCAAAGGCAGCCGTATAGCGCGGCATCAGGTATGGCGCAATGGTTGGGATCACGCCGACGGCCACGCTGCCCCGCACATCCGCATTCTTATCGACCACACTCGATCGTGCCAACTCCATATGTTCCAGAATCGAGCGGGCATGTGGGATGAAGCTATGGCCAGCCTCGGTTAGACGTATGCTGCGACCCAGTCGATCAAAAAGCTTCGCCCCCAGATCTTTCTCGAGCTTCAAGACTTGCTGGGACAGCGAAGGCTGAGCAATCTGGCAGCGTTCCGCAGCGCGGCTGAAGCTGCCTGTATCCGCTACTGCGCAGGCATATCGGAGCTGGTGAAATTCCATAGGTTCATCCTATACCTCGGAGGCGTTTCAGGTATTGGAACTATATCTCCGGTGGTGCTACATTCAGTTCGTTACGATTTGATGCCCGATTTGCGAAAACATTAACGGAATTGAAACCAGAAGGAGAGTACGCATGTCATCCGAAGCGAAGTGCCCGTTCCCTCACGCCGGCAGTGCAGGAACAACGAACAGGGACTGGTGGCCCAATGGCTTGAACCTGAACCTGCTGCATCAGCACTCCTCACTCTCCAACCCCATGGGCGAAGAGTTCGACTACAAAGCGGAGTTCAACAGCCTGGACTACACCGCTCTCAAGAAGGATCTTGCTGCTCTTATGACTGATTCCCAGGAGTGGTGGCCTGCGGACTTCGGCCATTACGGACCGCTGTTTATTCGCATGGCATGGCACAGCGCCGGAACCTACCGGACTCTGGATGGACGTGGAGGCGGCGGACGCGGCCAGCAGCGCTTTGCTCCGCTCAGCAGTTGGCCCGACAACGTAAACCTTGACCGCGCTCGGCGTCTGCTGTGGCCTCTCAAGCAGAAATACGGCAAGAAGATTTCGTGGGCCGATCTCATGATCCTCGCCGGCAACGTAGCACTGGAGACGATGGGCTTCAAGACGTTCGGCTTTGCTGGAGGACGCGCCGATGTGTGGGAGCCGGATTTCGACGTGAACTGGGGCGCGGAGACCACATGGATGGGAACGGACAAGCGCTACTCCGGCGAGCGCGACCTGGCGAAGCCCTTCGGCGCAACGACTATGGGTCTGATCTACGTCAACCCCGAAGGTCCCGAAGGTGTTCCCGACCCCGTCGCCGCAGCCCGAGACATCCGCGAGACCTTCAGCCGCATGGCCATGAACGATGAAGAGACCGTCGCCCTTATCGCCGGTGGCCACACCTTCGGCAAAACCCATGGAGCCGGACCAGGCACACATTTGGGTAAAGAGCCGGAAGGATCCACAATTGAAGAGCAAGGCCTCGGCTGGACGAGCGCTTATGCCACCGGTATAGCCGGCGATGCCATCACCAGTGGTCTGGAGGTGACATGGACGACCAAGCCGACCAAATGGTCCAATGACTTTTTCGACCACCTCTTCAAATTTGAGTGGGAACTCACCAAGAGTCCTGGAGGTGCGCACCAGTGGAAGCCCAAGGGCGATGCAGGCGCAGGCACCGTACCCGACGCGCACAATTCTGCCAACCATCGCGCTCCGGGCATGCTCACCACCGATCTCGCTCTCCGGTTCGACCCGGCCTACGAGAAGATCTCGCGTCGCTTCTACGAGCACCCGGAAGAGTTCGCCGATGCCTTTGCCCGCGCATGGTTCAAGCTCACCCACCGCGACATGGGACCACGCCCCCGCTATCTCGGACCAGAGATTCCGACGGAAGAACTGATCTGGCAGGATCCGATCCCTTCGCTCGACCACGTAGTAGTCGATGAACAGGACATCGCCGCCCTCAAGGAGAAGGTTCTCGCTTCCGGCCTCACCGTCTCCCAGCTCGTTACTACTGCGTGGGCTTCGGCTTCCACCTTCCGAGGCTCCGACAAGCGCGGCGGCGCTAACGGTGCACGGATCCGCCTCGCTCCGCAGAAGGACTGGAAGGTCAATCAGCCCGAGCAGCTCGCAAATGTGTTGAAGACTCTCGAAAGCATTCAACAAGAGTTCAACACCGCGCAGAGCGGCGAGAAAAAGATCTCTCTCGCCGATCTCATCGTGCTCGCTGGCGCAGCCGGTGTAGAGCAGGCGGCGCGCAACGCGGGCATCCACGTCACTGTCCCGGTCACTCCGGGCCGCATGGACGCGTCACAGGAGCAGACCGATGTGGAATCCTTTGCGGTGCTCGAACCGGCGACCGACGGCTTCCGCTCATACACCAACGGCACCAGTCATGAACCGGCCGAAGTCGCGCTGCTCGACGAGGCACAACTCCTCACGCTTACTGCGCCGGAGTTGACCGTACTTCTCGCTGGCATGCGTGTGCTCAACGCCAACTTCGAACAGTCGAAGTCTGGTGTCTTCACCGACAAGCCCGAAGCGTTGACCAACGACTTCTTCCTCAACCTGCTCGATATGGGCACAGTCTGGAAGGCGACCTCGGACGCCCAGGATACCTTTGAAGGCCGAGATCGTAAGACGGGAGAAGTGAAGTGGACGGCAACGCGTGCGGATCTGATCTTCGGCTCGAACGCCCAACTCCGCGCACTGGCTGAGGTCTACGGAAGCACCGACGCGCACGAGAAATTTGTGCACGACTTCGTTGGCGCTTGGAACAAGGTAATGAACCTCGATCGCTACGACATCGAGCAAGTCCGCAGGTAAACACTGCATGCCACATCCACAGAACCCGCCCGACCTGAAACCACGCGGCTTCAGGTCGGGTTTTGCCTTCGGACGGGCGTAGGCACAGGACTTGCTCTGAAGCTTGCAATCTGAATCGGCATCTCAGTCACACGACCTAGAAACGCAGATACCTTCTGGATCCGTATTAAAACGTCTTTAGAAACTCAATGAGTGCGTTCTTGTCTGTATCGCTGAGCGCCGGTTCCTGGGTGGTGAAGCTCGTGCCGAAGTAATGCCCCCGGTTGACTACATAGTCAGGACACTTACTCAACGCAAGCAGATCAGGCACAAGGTTACCGAAGGTTCGTTCAGCATCTGCATTCGTCGCATTTTGCGGTAACGAGGCGAGGTCATACTTCATTTTGACGAGCAATGCGACGACACGAGCTTGGTGTTTCAGCTTATCTTCGCCGCTCAGTCCTTCGCCCAAAAGATCGAGATTGGCGAGCAGGCTGATAGGTGTTCCTTTGGGGATGGGACCGAGGATGATGTCCTGCTCACCAAAGATAGCCGGGAAGAAGCGATGCGCGGGGCTAAGTAGCGGGCGGAATGCATCGGGCAGGAAGCCAGCAGGAATGTCGATATAGCTGATCTCTGTGGTGCGATCGATCATGCCCGGAACTTTATCGCCGAGTAGAGAGTCACGTTCACGTCGCTCTGGCCACAGCATCTTGCCAATGGAGTCGTTGAAAGACTTCATGCGGGAGCCAACCGACGGACTAGGGTCGAAATCACCGACAGTATTGTTCAGGAGGAACGGCGCAGTGGACCAGAGACTGATGAGCGAAGGTGGCCGTGTGTAACCCCGCCCCCCCGCAGGTAGGTGATAAGAGCTTGGCGCTCCGGTATAGGGGTGATAGACCGTGATAGTTCCCGCAGACGGCAGATCCTTGTAGGTCTGTGAGGAAAAGTTGTCCCAGATGTTTCCCGCTATTGCGTTGGTGGCAAGTGGGCTGCAGGCGTTGGTCTGAAGAAGAGTGACCGGAACCCGCTGATCGGTGGAGAGATAGTTGTTCTCCAGGAAGTCTGCAGCCAGCACGATCTTGCGCATCTTCGACTTGAAGTCGTCGGTCTTGGTCCACTCCCAATAACGTTTCCAACAGTTTATGTAATCTTTGCCGGAACAGCCGCTGGGGTCCAGGCCAGGCGCAGGAGCTGGAATCTTGCTGGAGTGACAGCGTGCACAACGTTCTGCAAAGACAATCTTGCCGTGTTCGAGCGTGGCAGGATCTTTCGTTAGATATTTGTCTCCATCGGGAGCATCTTTGAGATGATGCGGCGCAGTGCTCTTCAGGAAGAAGAGCGCCATGTCCGGGGTCTGCATCTGCGTCGCTTGCCAATAGACAGAGTTCTGATTGGCAGTGGAGATTTCAATCGGGGTAATCTTTTCTCCGCCAATTAGCGGACGGAAGTGCGTCAGCCACTCCTCACTGAACAGGCCGATGTTTAGGTAAACGCGATTAAGCGCAGCGAGCACCCCAACTGAGTCAGCCCCGTCTTTAAGGACGCGCGGGGTCTCGACCTTATCTGGAGCCTGGTAGAACCCGGTTAGTGGTCCGGAGTGGATATAGTCGTTGAGCTGCTTGTTATTGAGGCCGCCGCCGGAAAGAACCTCGTGGCCCCATCGTGCCGCCACCGCCATGCGCGCAGGTAGATCATAGACTGCATTCATGCTGCGCGGATTGTTGATGTTGTCGCTGGAGATAAGCGAGGTGTCCAACGTTCCCGGACGTGAAGCATGGAAAAGCTGAACCGGAAAATTACGAAGACTCGACTCCCATGAAAAGATGCGGTCGATCCAGAAATACTGTGCTCCCACATTGGAACTCAGATTCTCCCATTTAGGATTTTCAGGATCAGCAGGCGGCTTGATGGGATTAGGGCCAACATGACAGAAGGCGCACGACATGCCCACACGGTAAGGCCGAACAAGCCTCTTGTCGTTGTAGTAGCTGGGATCATCATAGTAACGCTTTGAATCCCAGTGCCTGGCCGCAGCCCGATCGAAGTCAGGGTTCGGAAACAGCCGCAACCCGACGATTCCCGTGGCATGTCCGTAGTAAGAGCCTACGGGCACGGTCTCGCCCCGAGCTCCAACTCGAACTCCGGGATACTTCGCCTCATTCTCGAAAGGCTCAGGACCGCAGGAGGCATCACGCGTATCGAGCCAGAGACCGAACCGATCCTGCTCGGGACCGGTGGCCTGCCTGTAGCAGGGCTCATTTACCAGTCCAAGATACTCCCAACGATTGGAGCGCTTGGCTTTAAGTCCCGGCCTCGACGATATCGTCTTGAGAAAATCCAGCGTACCCAGACTCGTCGTGGCTAGAGTATCCCACAGCTTGTCATCACCACCGGTCCAGACAAGCCACATGTTGCGGCCCTTAATCTCGTCGGTGGTTAAAGGGATCGCGCCGTCCATGCCGTGGAAATAATCTTCATCAGCTGCGGGAAAAGATTCTGGCGTACGATTGGCACGGCTCGCCTCGTCCTTGGGATGGACGTGTCCCTTGCAGGAGACCAACAACATAGTACTTGCAAGAATGAAGAAACACACGAACGACGATGGTCTGAAACGTCTCACCGATCACCCTCTTCAGTACGTCGCGCAAGCTAAACACACGAGCCCAGGTGAAACTTCGCGGATGTTGCATTCGCAAGCAGGACAACGCACTACAAAGGCAAACAAGGGACAGATCCAGGATTCCAGAAAATCTACCACAGCAAATGGACGGGGAAACAGTAAAAAATAGCTCAGATAGTGATCCGCAACATTACAGATGCGCTCTCGCCACGCGCTATACTCCTCCCACCGCTGCAGCCGAAGGTACCCCGATACGGAGCTTGGATCGCATGAGTGACAATCGGCCAGAGCAGGCTGAATACGAATACATCGTTGTTGGATCCGGAGCGGGAGGAGGAACCGTGGCAGCCCGGCTCGCAGAGGCTGGCCATTCAGTGGTTCTGTTGGAAGCAGGAGGCGATCCCCGTGATTCGACAGCAGAAGCTCCCGCCACCGTGGATAGCCGTTTACCCAGCGATTATGACGTTCCCTGCTTTCACGCATTCGCCTCAGAGAACGAAGCAATGCGGTGGGACTATTTCGTGCGGCACTATCAAAATGATGAACAGCAGCACCGGGATCCGAAGTTTATCGAGACATATGCAGGCAAACAGGTGAACGGCGTGCTGTATCCGCGGGCTGGGACACTGGGCGGATGCACGGCACACAACGCTATGATCTTCATCTATCCGCACGACGAGGATTGGAACGAGATTGCGGACCTGACTGGAGATGAGAGTTGGCGCGCCGACAAGATGCGCAGGCACTTCGAGCGGCTTGAGAACTGCCATCATCGAGGACTCTACCGCTGGCCTGCAAAGCTGGGATGGAATCCTACACGGCATGGATTCGACGGTTGGCTGAGCACCGAAAAGGCTATCCCGATGCTCTCGCTAGGCAATGCAGACCTCATCGAAACCATTGTTGATTCCACGGTAACTGCGGTGAGAGAGATTGGCGATCTGCCTCAGCGAATCCGGTGGGCTGCGGAAGGTATGCTGGATCCAAATGACTGGCGCACGGTGCGACACAACGCATTTGGCATTCGCTACCTGCCTTTGACAACGAAGAAGCATGCAAGAAACGGCGCTCGCGAACGCGTTTTGGATGTAGCGAAGAAACACCTGTTGAAGATTGAGCTGAATGCCCTCGCGACCCGGGTGCTGTTCGAGGAAGATCGTGCAGTAGGCATCGAATACCTGAGCGGCCGAAAGATATATCGCGCACATCCGCATCATGTCGAAGAGAGTGGAGAGGTAAGAAGAGTATTCGCCTCCCGTGAAGTGATTCTTGCGGGAGCGCCTTCAATACTCCTCAACTCTTGATGCTCTCTGGTATCGGACCGCGGGAGGAGTTGGAGGCGCACGGAATCGAGGTGCGTGTCGATCTGCAGGGAGTGGGGCGAAATCTGCAGGATCGTTATGAAATAAGCGTTGTGAACCGTATGAACTTCGATGAATGGCACATCTTCAAAGATGCGCGCTTCAATACGAGCGATCCGCAATATGTGCAGTGGAAGAACAGCAAAGAGGGCCCCTACACGACAAATGGCTCGGTGCTTTCAATCTTCAAACGATCCGCCCCGGACCAGACTGTGCCGGACCTGTTCTGTGTGGCTTTTTTGGGACGCTTCGAAGGCTACTTCCCCGGCTATTCCAACCTGTTTGCAACGAACCTGAACTATCTCTCGTGGGCAGTCTTGAAAGCACACACCAATAACCGGGCCGGGAGGGTTACGCTGCGGTCCTCTGATCCCAGGGACACGCCCAATGTTCACTTCGCTTACTTCGAGGAAGGCACACCGGACAACAACTCCGATCTCGATGCCGTCGTGGAGGGCGTACGCTTCGTGCGAACCCTAACCGCGCCGCTGTTGACGAAGGGTATGATCGCCGAAGAAGAACTTCCCGGTAAGGACATACAGAATGATGAGGATATCCGAGAATACGTGCGCTCTCACGCATGGGGACATCACGCATCATGCAGCTGTGCGATCGGCCATCGCGAGACGGGAGGCGTTCTGGACAGTAACTTCCGCGTGCATGGGGTGCGTGCTCTTCGTGTAGTGGATGCATCCGTATTTCCGAAAATTCCTGGCTTCTTTCTCGTCTGCGCAGTGTATATGGTCGGCGAAAAGGCAGCTGAGGCAATTCTTGCTGATGTGGATTAGACGAGCTTTTTTCTTGACAAAAGCCAAAGCACCAAAGATAGTTGGCTTGCTTTTCTCCCACCAGTTGGAGAAGTACTGGAGATGCTCATGGCTTACTCCGTAGCCCAGCTTCTTACGATGAAAGCCGACGAGTTGGATGATCTTTTCCGTAAGAGTCCGCCTGGCGAAATCCCTAATGGCGAAGCCAATGGAACAGCTATCATCAGTGCGGGCACTTCTGCCTCCTCGGACATTGCGCATGTCGTAAATATCTTCGCTTGGCAGGGAAAAACGTTCGATGCTCCACACGGCACCTTGACCAACCGCATTACGGCACTTGGTGTGAATGCGATTGTCGCCCAAGTCTATAAGGCAGCGAGTCTGTTCGATGGCAATGAATGCATCGTTCTCGATTATTCGAAGACATCACTCCTTGCAAAACATATCCGCGATGAGATCCGCGCGATTGGCCCCGGTCTCTATCTGGGACTGGTTTACTGGGACGATAAACGGACGATTCATTTCGCGCTGGAATTTACGGGCTCCTAATCGAAAACAGAGCATCAGATGACTGCTTTGCAAGCTTCAAATTTCCTCAGGGTCCCCTATACCGATGAACGCCCTCAACCAGCCTGATCACAGTATTCGTAACCCTGATCTACCTATTCCACAGCCAAACACAGGTTCTGTGCTGAAGAACAGGGTCGCCGGGATGATCATAAAGGCTGTCCAGATCGAACGCCGTATTGATCCCTACTTTCGTCCCGCGTTTGATGCGACACTGCGCGACCCGACTGCGCGGGCGATAACAGCTCTCATTAATCTGCAGCGTTCGCGCGATGGTCTGGAGCTCGCCGAAGAACGAATACTGCCGGATGAAGAGCTACATGTGCAGTCCATCATTAATGCATTCAGCGATCAGCTCAGACTTCTGTGGAAGCCCGGACGCTTTGAGCGTGGGGGCAACACGAAAACCCACGGTGTTGTGCGCGGGGAGCTTTTGGTCCATCCAGACTTGCCTCAGCATTTGAGACACGGCATCTTTGCAGAGCCGCGAAGCTTTCCCGCGTGGGTGAGATTCTCAGGACCTGGGCCTTATATCACTCCAGATATCGATGACGTTGGTTTCATGAGCATCAGTGTGAAGCTGATGAAGATACCAGGACCGAAGCTTGCTGAGGATGAGAAGTTCACTCAGGACCTCTTCGGGGTTTCGACACCGACATTTGTGACTCCTGACGTCCGTGCAAATGCTAAGCTGCAACAAGCGAGCCTGCAGAATGCGACGATCTATCACTTCTTAAATCTGCGAGAGTCCCACCTATGTGACCTGATCATGCAGGGATTGTGGACGAAAACACAAAGCAGCCCGCTAGAAGCTCCCTACTTCAGCTGCGTTCCCTATCTCCTGGGCGAAGGTCAGGCGATGCAGTATTCCTTCTGGCCCACGACCAAACACAAAACTAAAATTCCGGGTCTGCCCGGGCGCCCACCAGATGACTATCTGCGGCAGGCGCTGGCCGCGACCCTATCAGGCGGAGAAGCCTTCATGGAGATGAAGGTACAAGTGCAAACGGATGCGCATTTGATGCCTTTAGAGAACGCCAGCGTGCTTTGGCCTGAGCGATTGTCGCCCCGGGTTCCTGTTGCCACTCTCCGATTGCCGCAACAAAGTTCCGACTATCTTTCGCAACTCGCCTTTGCGAGAAAGCTCACATTCAACCCGTGGCATTGCATAGCAGAACATCGCCCTTTAGGAAATCAGGGCAGAGCTCGCAAAGCAATGTACAAGACACTTGCCGCGCTGCGGCAATCAGAAAATGCAGTTGAACACTATGAGCCCACCGGGGATGAAGAGTTGGGGTAATCCGGATGACGCCACAGTCGAGTTTCCTATATGCAGCACCGATCCAGCCTGACCGCAAGGCAGACCTTCGCATTCTGCTCAGCTCGATGAATCATGTGCCTGGCGTAGTTGATCTGCGGAATCCACTGATCCCATTCGCTAAGTTCGAAAATCTGCACTTCGCTCGACTTCTCATCGTCTCTGATCTCGCTGCTGCGGATCGCACTGTCTACAAGCTGCCACTGACAGGACTACCCGACTACCTGGTTTTGATGGGTGAGATCGATGGCGAGGAGGAAGCGTTCCGTCACGAGCTTCTTCGACAGGCAAAGGATGGCGTCGCCAGACTCTTTTCGCATTGCGCTGGATTCATACCTGGCAGCGACCTTGCCAACTTCCTGGAGCAGTCTTCCGTACAATCAGCCGCGAACTACGTGAACTGGATAGGGCGCACAGTCAAGCAGGAGAGAGAAGAACGCGCTCTGAGAGATACCCTTGTCGCGTTCACTGATACAAATGGTTCTGCTCTACGCGAGTTGCCTCCACAACAGATGTGGGACAGCATCAAAACCTTCGTTCGACAGGAGCGGCAGTCCGGACGCTTGACACTGACACCGCTCTCTTCCATGCCGCGAGGCTGGAGGCTTCGAAATTTCCTTCACCTGATCAGCGTCCCCATCGTCCTCCTTTTACTTGCACCACTGTTGTTGCTGTACATCCCTGTCTTTCTATTGCAGCTTCGACATCGAGAGAAGACCGATCCGACCGTAGCGCCACCATTGACACCTGAGCATGCAGCTGAACTTGAATCCATTGAGAACTACGATTGCACAAACCAGTTCAGCGTGTTTGGCAGCCTGAAGCCGGGCATCTCACGAATCTGGTCCATGAGATTCTTCTTATGGATAACCGGGTATGCTGCACAACACATCTTCAATCGTGGCAACCTGGCCCGAGTACAAACAATCCACTTTGCACGGTGGGTTCCCTTCGATGGGGGGAAGAGGATGTTATTTTCAAGCATCTACGACGGCAGCCTCGAAAGTTACATGGATGACTTCATCAACAAGGTAGGTTTCGGCTTGAATGTCACCTTCAGCAATGGCATCGGTTACCCGCGTACACGTTGGCTCATCTTCGATGGATGCCACGATGAGCAGACTTTCAAGAAAGTGCTACGCCGTCACCAGTTGCCGACAGAGGTCTGGTACAGCGCCAATCCTGGATTGACAGCTGCCAATAAACAGAGAAATAGCCTCATTCGCGCAGGAGTGGACGCAATCTCGATGGATGACGACGAGATTCTGGCGTGGGCAGCATTGATTTGATCAACGGATCGCGAGGTTGGCTGTGAGTGATCATCAGGTTGATTTCCAAGACGTACAAGGGATCGTCCGGTTCGGTTACGGTCGCCTGACGGAGGCCGTGTTTTTGCTTCTGAATATCCGGAATGCTCAGGCTGCTCGCGCCTGGCTCCGGCATGCGCCCATTTCGAATGCCGTGGCCTGTGAAGCTGCGCCTTTGACTGCAATGCAGATAGCTTTCACCTGCCCGGGATTACGACAGTTGGGAGTGAAAGAGGATGTAATCAATGGCTTCTCGATCGAGTTTCGCGCGGGCATGGCGAATGAGTCTGGACGATCGCGCCTGCTGGGAGATACGGGATCCAATGCTCCCGAAAGGTGGGAATGGGGAGGCCCGGGGCACGAGCCACATATCTTGATTCTGCTGTATGCGCAGCCCGGACATCTGAACGATTGGATAGAAACCGTCAAGGGAGAGCTGTGGGACAGCGCTTTCGAACTCGTCACTTCTCTCTCGACCACAAATATGCATGGTGTCGAACCATTTGGCTTCAGCGATGGCCTGAGTCATCCTATGTTGGATTGGGAAGGGACAAAGGCCGTAAGCAATCTGGAAACCACTTACACGAATCTGTGCAGCCTGGGAGAGTTCCTGCTGGGCTATCCAAACGAATATGGGCACTACACGGAACGCCCTCTACTCAAGGAATATCACGTACACGAACCCGGGCTATTCTTAGCCCCCGATGTCTCCGGCTTGTGGGACTTGGGCCGGAATGGAAGCTATCTTGTCGCGCGCACGTTAGAGCAGGATGTATCCGGATTCTGGAAGTTTGTGTCGGAGAGAAGCCAAATGGAGGGTGAAGACCACGATACGTTGGCGTCGGCAATGGTGGGACGTAAACGCGATGGAACTCCACTCGTACCTCTTGCTCACGAAAAGATAGAAGGTATTGACCCGAAAGATTCTGAACGCAATCAGTTCACCTTCGATGAAGATGCACAGGGAACACAATGTCCAATGGGAGCGCACATACGCAGGGCTAATCCCAGAAATGCAGATATGCCAACTCCGCCGGCACATGGATTAGAAAAAGTACTGCAGCTTGTTGGTCTGGGAAAGCGCACATTACAAAGCGATGCCAAGGCTTCGACACGGTTTCACCGTCTTCTGAGGCGAGGGAGAGAGTACGGTGTCTTGATGACGATAGACGAGGCACTCGCCGTGGATAGACCTCCCCAACCAAGTGGAATTCATTTCATGTGTATAGTCGCAAACATTGGTCGGCAGTTCGAATTCCTGCAAAACGCCTGGCTTATGAACTCGAAATTCGATGCAATGACAGACGAAGCAGATCCCCTGCTCGGTAATCGCGAACCGATATCAGGAGCCGTAACAGATCGATTTTCGCGGCCCCAGCCAAACGGACTTTGTAAGCGCATCACAGGTATGCCTCAGTTTGTGACTGTCAGGGGAGGCGCCTACTTCTTCCTCCCGTCACTGTCAGCAATCCGGTATTTTGCTTCGCTGGAGACCGAGTGAAGCACATTCCCGTTACGTTCGTTCGAACTGCAGACTTCCCCGCAGCCACGTGGATCCGATCTCGAGCTCGCCTGAATCCAAGATATCGAACAGTACGATGTCAGCTTCTGCTCCGGACACTAACTCTCCTCGTCTGTCCGCGTATCGCGCGGGATTCTTTGTCGCCATCTGAATTGAGTCAGGCCAGGTAATTCCCGCCACCCGCACGGCCCGGCTTATGCCACTTCTGAGAGGCAAGGCTGCTCCTGCAAGGAACGGCGTTCCAACTATGCTGAGTCTTCCGTCCTTCTCCAGCAATACATCTCCACCGACCGCGGCTCGATACTGGCCAGGTGGCATGCCAGCGAGCGAAACAGCGTCGGATATCAGAACGCTTCGCTCCACACTCTTGACGCGCAACATGGAACGAAGCGTGGCTGGCGGCAGGTGGTGTCCGTCAGCAATAAACGTTGCTGTGAGACGATCTTCTGCTAGCTGTTCCCACAAAATGTTCGGATGGCGCGGCAACGTTGCGGCGATCCCGTTTCCCAGGTGCGTGCTCAGCTCTGCACCAGCCTCGGCGGCGGCTTGTATCTGTGCGGGTGTGCAGTGCGTGTGTCCGATTGCAACGTGGATCCCGACAGATCGTAGCTGACCAATGAATTTGATGTGATCCTCAGTATGGGGCGACAACGTCACCAGCGTGATCAAGTTGCCAGAAGCCTGCTGCCACTCGGCCACTTCTTCGAAATCAGGCATGCGCACACTTTCACGCGGGTGCGCGCCACGGGGTCCATCCTCGGGGGAGATATATGGCCCTTCCATATGGACACCTGGCACCATCTGGGCCACGAGTGGATACCTCTCACGCGCGGCTTTGATCATACGAAGGGCATGCACAAGCCTCTGTTGGGATTGCGTGATCAGGGTAGGAAGAAAGGTGGTTACACCCGTTGACACAAGCGCCTCAGCTACAGCGAACACCGTCTCAGGGGTTATCGCCTCCTCGTTCAGATCGTGGCCCGCGTAACCGTTCACTTGCAGGTCGATGAAGCCGGCGCTGATCCACAGAGGCGCGGCGTCCGCACTTTCCTGAATTTTTGCAATCCGCCCATTCTCAATGGCAACTTCAATCGACTTGCCTGTACGCAGATCTCTTCCAGTCACCTTCGTCATTACATCGCCCCGGATGTCCGCTCAGTTGCCAGGCCTGCGGCCGAGTCTGGGTCAAGGTAAACCTTGCAGTTTGGATGCGTACGCAAGGCAGATGCAGGGCACTCTTCGCTCAACGGCCCGGTCAATGCGAGCCGCACCGCTTCGCTCTTCATAGATCCGGGCACACAGCAGAAGATGCTGCCAGATGCAAGCAGCCGTGGAACGGTGAGCGTCAACGCGCGCACCGGCACTTGCTCCAACGAGCTGAAGCACAGATCGTCCACTTGCTGCTGTCGGCATGCCTCATCAAGCGACACAATCTTGACAGATTTGACATCGTTGAATTCAGCAGGGGGATCGTTGAACGCGAGATGACCGTTGGCGCCGATACCACAACACACAATATCTATCGGCGCCTCCGCCAGTGCCGCAGAATAATGCTCCGCAAACTCTTCGGGGTTGATATCCGGCTGCATGCGATGTATCGCAGCAAACGGAACGTGAGTAAAGAGGTGTCGATCGAGCCAGGATGCGAACCGCTGTGGTGCGTCCTGAGACAGGCCGAGGTACTCGTCCATATGGAAGGCAGTGACGCGCTTCCAGTCAATGCCAGGCTCCACAATCAATGCTGCCAGCATCTCAGCTTGGCTCGGCGCTGCAGCAAAGATCATCCGAACACTTCCCTGCTTGGCCACGCACGCGCGAAGTTCTGCCGCAATGTCTGCTGCCGCTCGCGTGCCGAGGTCTTTCCGGGAACGGGCTATGAGATAAGGAACTTTGGCGTCTTGTGCGAAATGGGATTGCATGGAAGCTTATGTCCTCTTACTTTGTGGCGCACGGCACTGACTCTGCATCGGGCGCATGGTCTGTCTGAATCATTCGAATCAGGGTGTCTGCAGCGGGGTTAGTGGAAGGCCATACTAAGCCGACACCGATGTACACGAACAGCGACGAGAGTATAGGCCCTGCTACAGTGATCGTTGTCGTCAGGTCACCCGGGAGCCGCTCAATGCGCGCAGCAAATACGAATTTGATCAGGCCGAACGCGACCGCTCCAACGGCCCACGATGCAATGGCCGCGGGAGCACCCGATCGCCGAAATATTCCAAGCATGCCCAAAAGCATGGGGATCGCAATGGGTCCCACAAGAGCCCCATACCAGAGGATCAACAGCCCCATCACGCCACCGAAATGACCTGCGCTGAGAGCGATGATCATGCTCAGAGATAAAAATGACAGCGTGCAGATCCGGCCTGCGCGCAGTTGAGCCAGGTCGGAGAGCGACGGGCGATTGCCCCGCAACGCCGGAAGGATGTCACGCACGACGACCGCCGAGATGGCATTCGCATCCGATGACGTCATCGCCATCGTGTGTGCAAAGAGCCCGGCGAGAACCAGCCCTACAAGCCCCGACGGCAGGAGCATCCGCGTGAGCAGAGCATAGGACTCAGAAGGATTGGCGAGATGCGACAACAGCAAAGGTGCCGACCACATCGGGAAGAACAGTACTAGCGGCCAGATAAGATAGAGGGCCGCAGAAAGGAGCGCGGCCTTGCGCGCATCCCTCGCCTGTGGCGCTGCAATGAATCTCTGCGCCAGGTTCCAGGTGCCGCCGTTATAAGAGAAGAAGTTGATGAGCAGATACACCGCTGCGAACGTGGCGGTGTATTCGCCGACAAATGGCTGAGTATGGGACGCAGGCAATCGTGACCATACAGTCCACAGCGCAGATACGCCTCCAAGGTGACGCAGTACCGCGAACAGCATCACGAAGCCTGCGACAATTTGGATCACAAACTGGCTCATGTCAGTCAGAGCGTCGGCCCATAGCCCACCAACCACCGAGTATACAAGCGTAACGCCGCCGATTAATAAAACACCCCATAGAGGTGGCACGTTAGCAAATGCCTGAAGCAGGATGGCCGATGCCGTCCACTTCGCCCCGACATCGAAGATCTTCAGTGCGGCGCCGCTCCACGCGAGTAGCTGCTGCGTGGGCAGGTTATATCTCGTCACCAGATATTCAAGCGGCGATATGATTTGGAGTCTCTGCCTGAGACGAGACCATCGAGCCGGAAAAACGCGAGACCCCAGCACGAGAGCTACAGATATTGAGCATGCCCACCAAAGATAGATATTGATGCCGGTGGTGTAAGCAATCGCCGCATAAGCAACGAACACTGCGGAGCTGTAACCGCTCATATGATGGGAAACACCAGAAAGCCACCATGGCATGGCGCCGCCAGCCGTGAAGAAGTCTTTCGCGTTCTTCACCTTGGTTCGAGCCCAAAGGCCCATTCCCACCATCACCAGGAAGTAGGCCGCAAGTACGATCCAGTCTAAGCTGCCCATGCCGCTCTTCACGGTTCCACCTTCTGCGGCGAGCTGTGCTCATCGAACGTAAAACCGATCGAATAGATTCCCCAGAGCGGAGTTACAGTGGGCCGGACGACCTTTACGCAAAGATCATGAACGCCTGAACTTCTCTCAAGTGGTGCAGACAGGAGCGTCACGCCTGGATGACGATCAGCGGGTCCAATCGGGATAGTGGCAAGCAGTTTGCCAGTGCAACTGTCCAGATGCACTTCTACCTCGCCAGCTTTGGTCTTGCTATCGCCCAGAGGCGGAGCTTGCTTGTTCTTGTCGCGGAACACGTAAGGAAGTGCCATAACGCCTGCCGAAATTTGCGTTATGCCGTTCAGATTTGCACCCTTGTAGATCCAGCAAGGGTTCTTGTAGTTCACCAGTACGACAGGTCGCGAACCCTGCGGCGGGTCCTGTTGCATCGCGATTGCGGGATCGTTCACACATAGCTGCAGATCCTGACTATAGCGAACGCGAACGCTGGCCGAATCGAGGGTGCGGTCGAGATCGCTTTGTGCGACTTCACTCTCCATAAATGTTGCCGCTCTCAAACGTGCCGGCAGCTGCACCGAAAAGGGATCACGATAGACCATTGAAAATCTTGTAACTGGTGAGCCGTCCAACGTGTATCGAATACTACCCACCCCTGCCTGATTGCTCAGCGCGACCATTACTGTGTTACTAGTCTCGATCGTCTCCTGCGTATTCACGCGGAAGGCGTTCGGGTCGTAGACGATACCAAGCTTGCGATAGCGCTGCAGCTCTACCGCGACACGCGAAGTAAACTCGTTCCAGTTCCTCGGGTGGGAAGGCGCCCAGGCCACCTCCGCCAGGGCTGCTGCGCGGGGGAAGATCATCCAGGTTACGCGGTCTCCCGTCTGCACATACTCCGTCCACAAGTTCGCTTGGATTCCAAGAATATGCTTTCGCTCATCTGCGGTCAGCGAGGGCGGAAGCGGATCGAAGTTATAGACACTCTGAAGGGAATTGAGTGCGAATCGACCGGGCGCCTCTGATGCGGAGTCGGTCTGGCGATAGTTGAAGTACAGCGGCCGTACAGGAGCAAGCACGGCATCATGCCCCTGCTTGGCCGCGCTTATTCCTCCAGCGATTCCATGCCACGACATCACTGCGGCGTTAGGAGCAAGGCCGCCTTCAAGTATCTCGTCCCATCCAAGTGTTCTCCGATGGTGCGCTGTGATAAAGGTGTCGATGCGCTTGATGAAGTAGCTCTGCAGCGCGTCTTCATTTACGATGCCAAGCTTCTTCATCTGAGCCTGGATAGTGGCGGAAGACTTCCATTGATCTTTAATCGCCTCGTCTCCACCAACATGAATGTAAGGCGAAGGAAACAGATCCATCACTTCCGTCAGGATGTTTTCGAGGAACTCGAACGTCTTATCATCTACGTTGTAGAGATAAGGGAATATCCCGTACTCACTGGCGGGCGCGGTGAGATGAAGGTCCGTCGAGCCGAACTGAGGGTATGCAGCCAGCGGAGCGGACGCGTGCCCCGGCATCTCGATCTCCGGCACGATCATTACATTGCGTTGTGCGGCATACTTCACCAGGTCACGCACCTCCGCCTGCGTATAGAAGCCGCCGTAGTTTGGTCCTGTAGGCTTAGCTGCAGAACCGAAGACATGGGGCAGACGTCGGAAGCCACCCACCTGAGTGAGCTTGGGGTAGCGCTTTATCTCGAGCCGCCATCCTTGGTCATCGGTGAGGTGCCAATGCAGAACGTTCAACTTCTCCAGCGAAATCCGATCGATCAACTGCTTGATGTACGTCACGGACTGCATATGTCGCGCTGAGTCCAGCATGATGCCGCGCCACGGCAGTTCGGGCGCATCTTGAATAGCGACACACTCCAACTGCACCGTGCCCTTATCACCTGCTGCGTCGGTAACGAGCTGCCACAGAGTGACCGAGCCATAGTAGAGACCAGCGGAGCTTGCTGCAGAAATCTTCACCGCATTCCTTCCGACTACGAGGTCATAGGCCTCCTTGTTCCGGTTAGTCATGGGGTCGGCAGTACGCTCAAATACGATGGCTGCCTTGTCTTGCGTGCCGACACTCTCCACGACCCTTAGGCTGAGCCCGCGAGTGCGCTTCAAAAGCTCCGCCAGATGCATAGCGCTGAACCGTGCTCCATCGTCCATTGCAGGATAGGATATCTCTGCGCCGTCTTGGAGTATCAGGGTTCCTGCCGAGGGCTCCAGATGCGCAGGCATAGGAATCAACGCAGGAGTACGCGCCACAACCGGCTGAGTTGCGAACGCGGCTAGTGCCACAACAATACCGAAGCTGGCTACACGGCCCACAGATAAGAAGGTTCGGGATTTATCCATCATTGTCTCTACCCTATCCTTTAGGGGAATGTTCGATCAAAATCAAAACCGTGAAACCTGTTCTACAGGCAAGCACCCTACCGGACGCAAACGCTCTCGATTGGCAGACCACCCGTGTTGAACCCCGTTGAGGGTGTGGAGTGCGCCCGCATTCGGATCACCGACAGTCTCCGCCGCAAAAGCCACTTGGCTTGTGGCGCCAACGGCACCCCACGCCAGCCCAATCACCGCTCGCACCGCAGTCTTAGGCGCGAGCAGTCGGCTGTCGAAGCTCGTACTGTCACTCAGTTACAGCCATATGGGCCTTGGGCATGCGTAAAGAAGCTTCATCTTGCCCCGACAGGCACAACGTACTAGAAGTGGTCGCACAGGCTGAGAGCGGATACGTGCCGCGCAGACGGCGGGCTGCACCATTAGGCTGTGTAACAAGCTTCTTCTTTATGGTTTATGGTGGCCCGGTGTGGGCTATGAGACAGAGGGGCTCGAAGATCAGGCGAAAGATTTTGCCCCCTTGTGGTGACAGATCGCTTCCGAGTCTTTGGCTCCGTAGAGGGCGCCGATCTTTCGGCGTGAGATGCACAAGACTGAGTCCAGCGATAGGAGATAATGAATATGCACCTGTCACTTGCATTGATGTATCACAGCAGTGGCTTTTTCCTATGCGACCTTCTGTTTTTTGCCTGCCGCTCCGTGAAAGTTGTCTTGTGCTTGAGGTAAGTGCGTGTCGTTAATGCGCCCTGCGGCAGGGAAGGATCTTCACCTGCAGATACAGCGAAGCCTACTCTGGACCGGCCTCCAGCATTGGGGTATTCACGCCATCAAGTTTGCGGTTTTGTTTCTTTTGGCCCGGTATATCAGTCCGGTCTCTCTCGGAATCTATGCGTTGGGAGGTACACTCGTCTCCGTTGCCCAACTGCTCTCAGGCCAGGGAATGATGGCGGCGCTGGTGCAGCGCCATAACCTGGAAGACGGACATAAAGGCTCTGCCTTCCTTTCGATGCTCGTCTGGAGTCTCGTTTTGGCCGGAGTCTTGAGCTTGGGGGGCCGCGCCCTTGTGCACCTTCTGTCTAAAACGCGAGTTGAGTCTCAGGTCGTGAACGTGGTTCAGATCCTTGCATGGAGTCTGCCACTCAACGCCATCTCAAACATCAGTGTCGCCCTATGGAGGCGGGATCTCGCCTACAAGCGCGTCGCATTTGTCACGACAAGCAGTCAACTTGTAGGCTCGCTGATCGCTGTCGTTCTCGCGATCAAGGGAATGGGCGTCAAGAGCCTCATCGCCCGGCAGCTGGCAGAGGCGCTGATGATGGCTGTTCTCTGCATCTCCGCCGCGCCGTGGCGGCTATTGAGACAAAGTTCATGGCGACGGTACAGGGAGATCATGCGGGTTGCCGCGCCTGTCGGAGGAATCAATCTGATGCTGTTGGCGCGGACACGGGTTGACGAGTTGCTGATCGGGTTCTGGCTGGGAGCGGAGGCCCTCGGCTACTACGCACTCGCACGTCGACAAATCGACACCGTCTCCGCATTGGTACCCACGGTGATTGGGAGCGCCTTCTCCCCGATCCTGTCGCGTCTTCAGAAGGACGAACGTCGCCTGCGCATTGTGATTGAACGCGGCACCCGGCTTCTGGGCATAGTCGTTTTTCCTGCGTTCGCAGCCGTTGCGTCCATAGCAGGAGAATGGATGCCCGCTTTCCTAGGGCCACGCTGGACTCCGGCTGTACCCCTGCTTCAGGCGTTTGCCCTGATTGCAGCGTTCACGGCCTTGCTTAATTTTAATCTGTCCATTCTTTTGGCCACCGGCTACCCACGTATTCGTTTTGTTCTTGAGGCCATCATGACTGGCGCCGTTTTGTGTGCAACGGTAGCGGCACTCCCCTGGGGAACAAAAGCCATAGCCTACGCTTCCGCTCTGGCTGTCGGCATCACTGTTCCATTGGAACTGACTTGGATCGCACGCCGCCTTCCGATGCCCATCCGCGAGCAACTTCGCATTCTTTGGCCTTCTCTCCTTACAACGATGGCGATGGTGGCTGTGCTCGTCGCTCTTCAGGTAGGCCTGGCTCATCGATGGAGCGGCGCCTCCCGTCTCAGTGTTTTGATTGGGGTCGCCCTGTTCTTTCTGGCCTTCGACATCGGCCGATCTGGAAGCATGAGGAAAGGCCTCCACGCAACGGAGGAAGACATTCTTTATAGTTCAGCGAGCTGACGCAACAGAATGCCCTTCCTGTCATTCCAACGTTCCAGCCGCGATTCCCATCTTGCTATGACAACTCACCCACCATTTCCGTTCCTTATCGGCGCACCTCGGTCTGGCACCACGCTCCTGAGGCTCATGCTCGACGCACACCCTGCTCTCGCGATCCCACCAGAGACCGGATTTCTTCCGAAAATTTGCCGATTTCGAATCGGCCTCAGGGCACGAAAGAGGTTCTTCAAGCTCATCACAGGGTTCCCAGGGTATTCGCCAAACTGGGGCGACTTCGGCCTCGATGCGGGGGCCTTGTGGCGGGAGCTGCAGAGGATTGAGCCTTTCGATCAGGCAGATGGCATCCGGGCCTTTTACAGAATGTACGCGGCCAAGCATGGCAAGGTGCGCTATGGGGATAAGACACCGACCTATTGCGAGCATATTCGACGGATTGAGGAGCGGCTTCCGGAGGCCCACTGGATTCACATCATTCGGGATGGCAGAGATGTGGCTCTATCACTCCGTCGTACCTGGTTCGCACCTTCGCAGAATATGACTGCGCTGGCAAAGTACTGGCGGAGAATGATTCGCCGGGCCCGGCAGGCAAGCGGTACTTCTTACTTGGAAGTGCGTTACGAGAGCCTTGTTCGAGACCCTCAACCGGTCCTGGAGCAAATCTGCAGGTTTATTCAACTCGACTTCGATCCGATCATGCTTCGTTACTGGGAGCGGGCGCCTGGCAGGCTCAAGGAGCACCGGGAACGGTACGGAAGAAATGGTGACGTCGTTGTCTCACATGAACAGCGGCTGCACCAGCAGAGGCTGACGATGGCGCCGCCTGAACCTGCGCGGATCGGAGTCTGGAAAGACGAGATGACTGTAGCCGAACAAGCCGCCTTCCGTCGCGGCGCGGGTGATTTGCTGAAGGACTTGGACTATAAGTGGTAGTCCGCTTATTCCTTCGGAATGATATGGTGAGGCTGGTTGCACCCTGTTATTTTCTTTGAAATCCCCATCAACGGAGAAGTATGCGAGTCGTTAGTTTGAAACTTTCTGCTGTTCTTGTTCTCACCCTGGTTGCCTCCGCTGCGAATGCGCAGGCCACCCGAACTTGGGTATCGGGCGTTGGCGATGATGCCAATCCCTGCAGCCGTACCGCTCCCTGCAAGACCTTCGCGGGCGCAATATCCAAGACCGCCGCGGGCGGAGAAATATCAGTGCTAGACCCAGGCGGATTCGGCACGGTTACGATTGCGAAGGCCCTCACGATCAACGGCGAGGCGTCGCTCGGGGGCGTTCTGAACTCTTACGTCGATGGCGTGGTGGTCGCGGCTGGCTCAAGTGATGTAGTCGTCCTCAAGCACCTTTCCATCAACGGATCAGGTACTGGACTGTCAGGTGTCCGTTATATCAGCGCCGGGCAGGTCATCGTCGAAGACAGCTTTATTACGGGGGAAACGGTAAATGGGATCGTGGTCGCCAGCACCGGCAACGCTAACCTGGTCGTACGCAACACGAACTTGAACGGAGGCGCGGCTGGCATCATGGTCAACCCGACATCCAGTCCGGTGAACGTGTCCTTGAGTAAGGTGTCAATCACAGGATTTGCCAATGGAGTATATGCGCAGTCTGGAAATGTAGACATCAGCGACTCCGTTGTAACGCAGAACTCCGGGACAGGACTGCTTGCCTCAGGAGGGACGATCACCGCCCTGAACGACCTTCTTACAGGAAACGGCACAGCCGTGCAGGCTTCGGGAAGCGGCATCGCGAATATCGACAAAAGCACAATCTCTGGCAATGGAGTCGCCATCCAGGCACAAACCGGCTCGACGATCCGCATCTCCAATAACAGCATCTACAACAACATGACTGGGGTCACTTGCGGTGGCACTGTGGTGTCGGCAGGAGACAACCGTAAAGGCTCTAACGTTGGAGGTTCCGCGGCTGTCTGCGCGCCGACCGCGACGATTTCCCTGCAGTAGCTTTTTCTCAGTAAAGCAATCCTGCCCTGGAAGCCCGCGCTTCGAAGACCGGCCTCCTGGTTTTTAGACAGCCATTTCTTCTTCGCACGAGCGTGATGACTTAACCCGCTTGAACCGGTCCTCCACGGTCCGCAGGATTCTTGTCGAGCTCTCTTCCACTGTCTCCAGGTTCGTCTGGCATACCACTTCCGCGGCGATCGGTACCTCGTAGGGGTCGTCGATACCAGTGACAGAACGAAGCTCACCCGCGCGAGCGCCACGATAGATCCCCTTCCGATCGCGCTGCTCGCAGACCTCCAAGGGAGCGTCTACATGAACCTCCAGGAAATGTCCAATGCGCTTCCGCATCTCGTCCCGAATCGATCTGTACGGCGAGATCGCTGAAACAAGGACGATGACCCCCTGCCTCGTCAGGAGTTCAGCAACAAAGCCAATCCGGCGGATATTCTCCTCCCGGTCCTCCCGGCTAAATCCGAGCTCCTTGCTCAGATGCTGGCGCACTACATCACCATCCAACTGCTCGACCCTGTATCCCCGGCTGGAAAGCTCCCTGAAGACAGCATCGCTCAAAGTCGTTTTGCCAGCGGAACTAAGGCCAGTTAGCCACACTGTGAGGCCGCGATCTAAGATCGAATTACTGATAGAAGCGTCTCCTGATGCGATCGATGAATCGTTCTCAACACAATCTTTAGGCATCTCTATGGCGAGATCCATCGCTTATAAGCCCAATGGGCGAATTGAACTGCCTGCGCTCCAACCAACGGAATCGCCTTGAGCCGAAGGGCTTGTTCCTTCTCCCACTCCACGCGTTTGATGTAGTGCCACGTAGCGAGATAGTCTGCAAATTCCCGGTATTCGGTAACACGGTTCACGTCCCGCGGATCGAACTCCTCAATGGCCTCTGTGTAGAGCCTGATCCAATTCGCGCATGCCGCATCAAGGCCGGCCTCCGCCCTGATGCGCCGCGTCACCGTCATGGCGTCAACCGGATCATAATTTGCAATCTGATCTGCAATCTTTCCTGGATCGAGCGGGTCTGTGAGCACCCCTTGTCCGAAGTTCATCAATCGCAGACGATCCAAATCTCCTGATGTTACATACGGCCCCACCCGCCCGAAGTCGCAAAGTACGACCGCATTGCCCACCGCAAGGGCTTCCAGCGCGCAGCGCGCCTTTGCGAAGACCAGGTCGTACCTGGGCAGTTCGCGCTCCGGTGCAGTGCTTTGTGTTCCGACGCCTTCTCCGATCACATCCAAATCCAGTCCCGTCTGGCGGCAAGCTGTCCTGATTGCCTTCAGGTGGGTATTACGCCTCGCATAGTTGCTGAAGATGAGGGCCTTACAGGGCCGAGGCGGCAGAGGATCACGGATCTGAAATCTTGCCAGGTCAACTGCATTGGGCACAATTCCAATTTGGCCCACGTTTGTGCCCAACGCACGCTCCACGCGTTGCCGGCAGCGTTCGTCAACTGCGAGGTAGCGGCGCACACGTTGGAACAAATATGGTTCGTCCATGGCGTTTGTGGCGTCGTGGCAGATAGAGATTGCCGGGGTCGCCGGAAATCGCAGAAGCGCCTCAACGAGTACCCGATGATGCTGTCCATGAATAATGTCAGGTGTGACGGAGAGACGCGAGAGATCGTCTGTCACCTGGATACCCATCCCCGTCAACTCTTCCGCGATTTTTCCGAGTCTCGGCGAAAAGACGATGGGCTGATGCCCCGCGGAGCGGAATGCTGAGGCAAGATCCCGAATGACTACTTCTGTCCCCGTATAGTTCGCGAATGAGATGTTCGCAAGAAGAATCTTCAAGGCGGAGAATTCCATGTTTTGCTATGCGGAGCAGCTAAGCGATTCCATTTGTGTTGAATCCGCAGTAGTCACCTCAACATGAGCTCGAAGTGCCAGGAAGATCGGCAGGATGTGTTCCCGAAAGCGCAGTACGAATTTGTACTTACCTTCCACCACACGTTGCTCACCCCATCTCTCATAGAGAGGCTTGCAAGCGTCAATTGAAGCCCAACCCTCGACACGTTTCAGACACTCCACACGAAAGTACTCCGGACCACCGACAGCAAGCGCCTGCTCTACTTCATCAAGAAGTTCTCTATATGCACGCGATGCATCAATCTTTTCGGCCAGTATGGTATCGCTTAACGTCGTGTGGACACACCGATCGTCATGGGCCAATAGCAACTCCTGCTCCCACTCGGTCAAGCAAAATTCGTAGTGAGGAATGATGCGGCCTGTAAGTAACCGGACCTTCTCAACCGCCGCATACGTGATCTCGCGGCAGAGGTCGTGGGTAGGATTGAACCCCTCGTTGGCGTCGCTCGCAACAAGCTCGATCTGATCGCGCACAAATCGGTCGGCCAGATCGTCCGCGATCGCGGTAAAGCGCGTGTACTCGGAATTGAGGATTGCCTGATAGATGCCCGCGTCTGAAAAGACGGCAGAAGCCTCAACCGACGACGCCCCGGCTCTCGCCAGCACTTGCAAGGTAGAGGCCAAACGTCCCATCCCGGATGTGCCCGATCCGTCGGTGAGCACGAAAACCTGTGGGTGGGCAGATGCAAGCCAACCATATACGCGAAGCTCATGTCCTGGGTGGCCAATTATCAGAGCCGATCGAGCGAAAGAAGGAAAAGCTCTACCCCCAGTAACCTTCAAACCTATCAATCCAGAAAGCTCCCATATCTTAGTCTGAGTCTGCGGCTCATAGGGTCCTGCGCGAAACGTTGTCGATTTTCGGCAAGACCACCTCTCTGAGTAACTATACAGCCTGCAGGTTGGCCGTTCGCCAATCTGACCGAGGTTTTTCAGCGGGCATCGGGGTCGCGTGTCCTTCACGACTGCTGTCTGTTTATTCGCTTTCTCATTTTTCCTCCTCTGTTTCATAGCCCACACCTTGTGGAACAGCTTTCTTGGAGCATTTGGCCATCATGTTTTCATTGGGGAGAAAACGGAGGCGTGGCGAGCCTTGTGGAATGAGGAGTGGGGTTTAGAGTAATTGCAGTGTTTCAAAAGGGCCAAACCGAGTGACGGCTTTGCGCCCCCTTTCGAAACGACCCATAAATACTTGGCGAGTTTGCGACAAACCGGAAGTCGAGCCATATCTCATCCGGGTCAACTGTTGATAAATCGCCGAGTCACTCATTGAGCGGTAATGGGTGACCTGAGCTCCTTTTTCTCGCGGGTTAGGGGCGTCAACTGAGATCTCTGGCTCTCAGTTCATGATCTCGCCGCCGCGTTCTTTCAAAAAGAGAAACATCTCCCTCTCTGGACACCCCTAAAGAGAAGAACTTGATTTTTAGACATAATCTCAACGGGAGGTCCACCCTCCCGCATATCCATTGCGACGAGCCGGTGATCATTTCCTGGGAGTCCTGTGGAACTGGATCACATCTTCAAACGGGTTAGCACGGAATACTGTGTGCGATCCCATAAGCTGATCAACACAACTACTTTTTCCTGAATACCACTCCCGGTTGAGCCAAATGCTTCCTGACCGGCGTCTCTCCTCACTGGTCTCTTGTCATTTAGTTCCATTTTATGTTTAGGTCGTAGATCTCTTGGGTGCCGATGTCTCGAGTCAATAGGGGAGAGCCGTCTGCTGCAACACCCAACCACTTGTCAGTATCCTCGTCGACTACCGGACGGAAGCTTCTCAAACTCGCCATCGTATCGAATGATCCGTTAGAGAGGCGAACGCGCACGATCTTTGGATCGTTACCCACTGTCATCAGGTAGAGATATTCGCCATCGATCGACGTCATCCAATGCTGAAACACGCCTTTCACTAGTAGCGACCATTTCTGGGTTTTCAAATCAAAGGTAGCGAAGCCCTCCTTGCCAGGCTTTAAACTCGGTGCGACAAGCGTGTTGCTTGACGGCCAAAAGGGGCCTCCCATTTCACGGGAGTCGGGAATCAAAGTGATTTTTCCAGTCCGCAGATCGATCATTTCCAGTCCCTCAAAACTGGTAACGGAACACACTTTGTTAGCGCTGCCTTGGCCCGTGAATATTGTGACCAAAGAGGTGCTGTCCGGCGACCAACCCGATGTTCGGGCATTTTCTGCGACTTTGATAGGGGTGCCGCCCTCCAGTGGGAGCACATAAACGCACGAGGAGCAGTTGACGTCAGACGAAGAAAAGGCCACTTTTGTTCCGTCGGGCGAGATCCGTGGCCACGCGACCACGGTAGGTGCGTAGGTCAACTGTAGTCTTTCACTGCCGTCTGTACGGCTGCGCCACAGACTGCGATCAGGATAAGTCATGTAGGTTACCCATTTCCCGTCGTGGGATACCGTCGCGTCGAGCGCGGAGATACCGGAAAGATAAGGAACGAACTGCTGTGAAGTGCTGTCAAAACGGACCAGTTCGCCACGCGGCTTGAGCCCGATCGCAAATATGTGCTCTCCATCCGGACTCGGAAAAGGAAGTTCATAGGAGAGCGGACCGTTGGTCAAGCGCAGTGGGGATGAGGAGCGTGCCGACCACCCGTTACCCTCTCGAATCGCCCATAGATCTGTGCGGCCCTGCCTGCGGCTTTGAAAGACAAAGTACCTTCCGTCCGCCGTCCAATGCCCGCAACAGGCCGTGCCTTCTTCCTCCCAGCCCGCCAATAAGGGATGTGCGTTGCTTCCGTCTGAGTTCACTTCCCATAAAGACTTTGTATAGCTGCCCTGCACGGTAAGCCTTATCCTCTTTCCGTCCGGGGAAATTACCGGGCTATCGACATAGCTCGGCAGATCGGAAAGCTTACGGGGATCCGACCCATCCCTTTCCGCAATAAACAGCGAGGTGTCCTTGCCGAAGATTAGATGTCCATCCGGAGTGAAGTTCGCGTTTTGTGCGACCACATTCCGTAAACGACGCGGCTCCCCGGCTGGTAAAGGCAATGACCACAAAGAACCGAAGAAGTTGGATTCTTCAAGAACTAAAAGACTCGACGAATCCTTCGCTAATGCGGCGAGCCTCGGGCTCTGGATTCTGGAGATTATCTGGCCAGTCTCTCCGCCACTCGCAGCAACTTGGGCGATGACCGGGCTTCCAGCTCTCAACTCGTTAAAGAAGATTCGATAACCGTCAGATAGCAGCGCACTGGTCAACAATTTCGGATTGCCGTCATCCGTTAATTGCAATGCGCTCTCGATCGTTGGTCGGCCCAACAAAGACTGCCACACAAACAAGGCCACTATAACAACAACAACCATGAGTGCAGTGGCCGGGGCGAACCACAAGGGCCAGGAAATGGGGACCTTGCTTGGGGCGATTTCTGAATTGGCTGAGGCGGGAAACGCCGCCATACCACCGGCTCGCTCATCCGCGGTAGCAGCTTGGCCCTGCGGACCGTGTAATCTGCTCTGAATAATAGGCGTTTGCTCTAGCGGCTTAGATCGGTTGCCGTGATCCAGGTGCGGCAGATCAGCCGCATCCTCTTCGCCGAAGCCGTTCTCCGCAACCTTCACCTCGCAAAGAAAGCGATAGCCGACGGTAGGCACTGTGGCAATGTAGCGCGGCTCGTGGGTGTCATCCCCCAGCAGACGCCGCAGAAGCGCAATGCTGCGCGTGAGTGAGTTGTCCGAGACAGCGCAATCGTTCCAGACTGCATCCAGCAGTTCGTCCTTGGTAATCAAGCGATGCGGATTTCGAAGCAGAAATACCAACACTCGAAAGGCCTTCGGCTCGACCGCCAACGTTTCGCCCGACTTGACGATGCAGAATTCGCGCTCTCGAACTTCCACATCCGCAAAGGTGAAAACAAAAGGCTTGTGCCCCATCACGAATTCATCACCCCCATTCAGGGAATGATCACGACCCCATCATGACCATGCAGAGCCACCGCCACAAAGTTCTCCCAGCCAATCCGGCTGAGGAGATCTCCGATGCTTACCTTCCAATGGCTCGCCTCCACAACCCTTGCAGCGGCGATCCTGCCCGGTCTTCATGCAGAACCACACTGCCCGGGAGATGTCGCCAGTTTACGCTTCCGTCTGGTTCAGCGCTCCCAAATTATTGTGCCGATCGCGATCAACCATACAGGCCCGTACGACTTTCTGGTCGATACAGGCGCACAGGTCTCCATCGTCGATCCGGCACTCGCCGCTGAACTCCACTTGAAGATGGAAGGTACGGTAGGATTCGTCGGCGTCAGCTTCCGTACGCATCCTTCCTTCTCGCACCTGGAAATTCTTGAAGCCGGCTCGCACGCTTCCGCAAACGCCCTGGTTGTCGTTCAAAACCTCGGGTATCTGCAGGTAGCCGATCCTCACATTCACGGAATTCTTGGCGGGGATTTTCTGAAGCATTTAGACGTGCTCATTGATAACGCCCACGGCATACTTTGCCTCGACGACGCGAAGATCATGCAGACGGAGGTGAGAGGTAAGCATATCGCTCTGGTGACGCCTCCCCATCCTGAAGGTGGGGTCTTGTCCACCGAACCAGTCATCATTCCGGCTCATCTGTCCGGGGTTCCAGCCCGGCCGCTGCTACTTCTCCTCGATTCCGGTATAACCACCCCTCTCCTTTACGACATCGGCAAAGAGGTCGCGGGTGGATTCTCCGTAAGTGTGCCGATACATGACCGCGGTCCAGACGGAATGGAACGAGTGTTTTCCGTCTTAGCCCCTCAGGATCTGCAAATCGGTACACTCACATTTCATCGAATATCTTTCATAACTCCGATAGCCACGAGGAAAGATGTTCCCAAGGTAGAGGTGGATGGGCTGCTGCCTACGGTGCTCTTCCGACGCGTCTACATCAGCTACGCCGATCGATTTGTCGTCCTTGAGCCGTGGTAGGCAGAAATCCTCAGGGTCGGAGCCAGTCAACTGTTGCATAATCAGCTTCTGACGTGCAGATGGAGAAGTGGATTGCTCCACTGTGCTGTTCACGATGGAGCAGTGAACACCTCCGGTCTTCGGTTCCGTCCTGGGAATTGAACTGCCCCCACATTCATGCATTCAAACAGGATATGCGGGATTCATTACGTCGAGGAACGGTGATAAGTTCAACCTTCACATAAGGTACGGCCTACGCGCGGTACCGTCGAAGGCCACCTCCGACGGCCTTTGGAAAACACTCGTTCGGCGGGAATATCCCATAGGTACCAAGGGCCTTGTATGTCTTCGCGAGGCTGGCATAGGCTTTGGTAAAGCGCGGATCGGCACGAACCGCCTGCTGGAAGTAGTTCACTGCCTTATTGAATCCCGCCATAGTTCTCTTCTCGAGAAAAAGCGGCCCTTGAGGTATGTCTCATACGCCAGGATCCACGCGACGAGTTGACGCGCGGTGGCTATCTTCTGCCGGGGTCACTTGCGCCCCGATCGCCCTGGCAATGGAGTGAGCAACGTCTGCCTGCAGACTCACCAGGTCGCGCAGGTTGCGGTCATGAGTCTCGGACCATAGGTGCCGATCTGTTGATGCATCGACGAGTTGGGCCGTCACGCGCACGCGGTTTTGCGAACGGAACACTTCACCCTCCACTACCGCGTCGACGTTCAGTTCGCGGGCAATATCACCCAGTGGTTTGCGAATACGCTTGTACCGCATGACTGAGGTAGGCGGAATTACGCGGATCGAAGATATTTTGGCTAACCCGGTAATCAGTTCAGCCGTCATCCCATCGGCAAAGTATTCCTGTTCGGCATCTTTCGAGAGATTCTCAAATGGCAGTACGGCCAGCGAGTGGATCTTGACCGAAGATGGATTTTGCAGGGCCGAATCCCGAAAGCGTCCCGCTTCGATGACAACGACGATGATTACGGCAGCAAGGATCACAAGTACGGCTGCCCACCTCTGCGGCGACAGCACCCCGGGTCGAGGTTTCCTCTCGTGGATCGGCGGCCTCACGGTCTCGATGGCGCCGGGCTCCGTAGCGTGGCCGTTCGGAACGCGTCCGAGGCGGATTTGGTCGTCCTCAGCGACCTGAACGTCGTGAAGAAAGCGGTAGCCGATCGTGGGCACCGTGGCGATATAACGCGGTTCGTGGATATCGTCTCCAGGGCACGGCGCAAACTTGCGACGCATTGGGTAAGCGAGTTTTCCGATACCGACAGTCACCCACACTGCGTCCAACAACTCATCTTTTGAAACCGGTTCGTGTGGATTACGGAGGAGGAAGAGGAGAACGCAAATGCTTTTGGCTCCACGGCCAGAACTTCGCCCTTTTCAACGATGCAGAACTCACGCTCGCGTACCTCGATGTTCTCGAATGTGAAAACACAGGACTTATGCTCCGTCATATTTTTGTCACCTGCGATCCAGCAGATGATCAGGAGCCCTTCATGACTGTACGGAGCGATACGCGGAGAGTTCATCCAGCCACACCGGCTGAGGTGATTCTCCATGACAACTCTAAAGTGGCTTGCTTCCGCCAGTCTTGCCCTCGCCACGTTTCCCGCGAGCTATGCAGAAACCGCATTGTCCGGGAAACGTCACCAGTTTACGCCTCCTTATGGTGCAGCGTTCCATGATTGTTGTTCCGGTTGAAATCAACCATACCGGCCCGTACGACTTCTGTTGGACACCGGCACCCAGATGACGATGGTCGATCCCGCCCTGGCTACTGAGCTTTATCTGAATACTCAGAGCTCCGCCGGGTAGCAGGAGTCGGATTTCTTGCATCCGCGCCCTTCGCTCAACTCGACCTGCTGGAAGTCGGCTCCCATGCTGTCGCCAATCAAAAGGTAATCGTGTTTGACTTCCAGAATTCCCATTCCGTCGATCTCCACTTATTTCGCGGAGTCCTCGCCGAGGATTTTCTCGGCGAATTCGATATGCTGATCGACAATGCTCTGAACCTGCTCTGTCTCGACAACTCATCTGCCATGGCTGCCGACGTCAAAGGGCCGCATATCGCCCTGGTGACACCAGCTCGGACAACTAACAGCATGCGGCCGCTCAGGTCGTCATCATCGCGGCTCGTCTATCCGACGGGACGCGACCCGTTCGCCTAAAGCTTGGCTCCGGCACGAACGTCTCTTTCCTGTTCTACACCGCTCGATATATGCCGCTGGAATTATTAGCAAAGACCTCGTTGTCTTCTTTACATACGCAGGCTCCTCAGACGGAGTCTCGCGCACATCTGCCTACGATGGACTCCTGACGTTGGAGATCTTCAGGATTTGCAGATCGGCTCACTTGAATTTCCTAAGGTGTCCCTTCCGGCGCGTTTTCATCTGCCACACCCGTCACTTTGCTGCCTTTGAGCCGTGGTAGAACGGAAGCCTGCGCTGTTACCAAGGGCCCACGGGATGCGTCACCCCCCGCCATGGAGTGTATCTTTTCAAAACAGCAATATTTTCAGGGTCTTATGGTGGCCCAGGCAGGAGTCCCACTGTCGACAATCATACATTGCCTACTGGATTGCTGCATGGGGATCAAGCAAAAGGCCCCACTAAAGCCCCCACTCTGCATCGCTGCTAAGACCTACATAGGCACCCATTTCGAGCTGCAGCCGTAGCCATATCGCTGTCACCTTCCAGCAGCTCAGGCAAGCGTAGAATCTCGCCATGAGCGCTGAAGAGCTGATCGCGCTTGCTGAACGAGTCTTCGCCAATCCGGAGAAGGCCAGCGCCTGGCTGCAGACTTCCCTTTCTGCCCTAGACGGACATGCTCCGCCTGAGCTGCTAGATACTGATGAAGGTCGCAGACCAGTTGAACAGACGCTACATCAGATCGACGAGGGGGTGTACCGTTAGGCCTGTCGATACGTACTTGCCTGTGCTTGTCCCTCGATCCTCAACGGGGGGAGGGTGGTAGGCTGAGGCCGGAGGAGTACATATCAGTGCTCCTTCATAAGGTATTGGAGACCGTGGTGCTGACTTCGATCACGACACTCATTGTTTGTGTCGTCCTCAAGGTGTACGAGGAGATTCACAACCGGTATCTGCTTCCGTGGCTACGCAAGCATTGAAGCCTTACAATTCGGAGGCCTGAAGAGGTTCGCAGCTCTCCGGGGCAGTGGGTTCTATCTGTTCAGCAGGACCCGTACAAGCAGCAAAACCGGTCGAGTTCGCGAAGCAATCCTCGACCGGTTCCTCTACCCTGAACAGTAAGCTTCGAACCAGAGGGTCGGAGGTTCGAGTCCGTCTCTGGCCACCATTTAGAATCAATAACTTAGCAAAGAGTGCCGCAATAAATCTCCGAGGCCATTCTTACTCCTTTCTTGTAAGTGGCCGAAAACACCGAATCGACAATGTTCCCGTCAGGCATAAAAAACCCTTTCAGACGAATTCGTCATGATGTGAGTCAACCTTCGTGCGGTATCGCTAGCCCCGTATCGGCGAACCTCTCTGCCCGTTTGCGATCGCGCA
>NZ_JAEDXW010000035.1:0-43693 GCF_036877565.1 Edaphobacter sp. HDX4 | reverse complement strand
CTTGGACTTCGACCAGAGGGGGTTTGTCCGAATTGAAGACACAAGAGTCAGGCGGACCGGATGGCGCCGATGAGAGGAGCACGGGGCGGAAGACCCCGTTGCAGGAGATCTCCATGAATCGAATCATTCTCGCTGATAACCAGGTCATCTTTCGTGCGGGCGCTGCCAGGGTTCTGGCGCTCGAAGAAGATATGCGAATCGTCGCGCAATGCGAAGATCTGCCCAAGCTGCTGAGCGCACTCGAGAGTCTGCGAGGCGCAATTATTCTCGTGGCATCCAGCCTTCATCCTGATGTGCAAGCACTTACCGGTCGTGCTCGCACGGTAGGCAGCCGCATCGTCCTGATTGCGGAGAACACTGAACACGTCTCGGACGAGGTCGCATCCGTAGTGGACGGTGTGGTCTGCCGCAATATCGCCGGAACCGATCTCTCCGATGCCGTCCGCCGCGTCGCCCGCGGGCAGCGCTACATGCAGCGCGCCAATGTAACCGCCATCCACTCGACGGACAGCGTCGGAACCCGGGTTCGGGACCGGCTGACTCCAAAAGAGATGCAAATCGTAGCCCTGATCGTGCAGGGCTGTAAAAACAAGGAGATAGCGGTTCAGCTCGGCACCAAGGAGCAGGTAATCAAAAACTATCTGCGCGGCATCTACGACAAGACCGGAGTCTCGGACCGTCTGGAGCTCGCCCTGTTCACGATTCATCATCGCGTGCTGGCGGAGGCCGCGGCGAAGGCAGGGAACCTGATTGAGATGAAGAGCGCGTAACCGCACCGCAATAAAAAATGCCCGTCATCTGACGGGCATTTTCTATGGGCCTGATTTCTACAGGCCGCCCATCTGCTCTGCCTGCTTCTCGGCCGCCTCGCTGGCGTACCCGATCTTCTCGCCGATGCTCTTTGCCTGCGTAAAGAGAAGAAGATAGTCCGGACCACCCGCCTTTGAGTCGGTTCCGCTCATATTGAAGCCACCGAATGGGTGAGCTCCCACCATGGCGCCGGTCGACTTGCGATTGAAGTACAGGTTTCCGACATGGAACTCCTCCCGCGCACGGTCCAGCTTCTCGCGCGATGAGGAATAGACCGAACCGGTCAGGCCGTACTCCGTGTTGTTTGCGATACTCAGGGCTTCGTCGAAGCTTCCTGACTTGATGACCGCCAGCACCGGGCCGAAGATCTCCTCCTGGGCGATGCGGGATGTCGGGCTGAGGTCGGCGAAGACCGTTGGCTGAATGTAGTAACCACTATCCGGCGTTTTGATGGTTTCGCCTCCAGCGAGCAGCCGACCCTCAGTTTTGCCGATCTCGATGTATCCCAGAACCTTCTTGAAGGCCTTCTCGCTGATGACTGGACCCGTGTAGACGTTCTTCACGGGATCGCCGGTCTGGAGTTGTTCGACGCGCGCCTGCAGGCGATCGCAGAAGGTGTCGTAGATGTTCGCATCCACGATGGCGCGGGAGCAGGCTGAGCACTTCTGCCCGTTGAAGCCGAAGGCGCTGGCGACGACTCCTTCAATCGCGGCGTCGAGGTCTGCGTCGCCTTCGACGATGATCGCGTCTTTTCCTCCCATCTCGAGGATGGTGCGCTTGATGAACCTCTGTCCCGGCTGCGGGCGTGCGGCGCTCTCATGAATTTCGAGCCCGACTGCTTTGGATCCGGTGAAGGCGATGAATCTTGTCTGCGGGTGAGCGACGATCGCGGAGCCGAAGCCCGAACCTTCGCCTTGGCAGAGATTCACAACTCCATCGGGAAGACCGGCCTCTTCGAGGAGGCTCAGGAAGCGCGCTGCGATTGTCGGTGCGTCAACCGATGGTTTAAGGATGACGGTGTTGCCGCAGACGATGGCGGCGGCGGTCATTCCGGCCATGATGGCGAAGGGAAAGTTCCATGGCGGGATCACGGCTCCGACGCCGAGCGGAAGGTAGCGGAGCTGGTTGCGCTCGCCGGGAAACTGGATCGGGGGCTTTGCGGCGTCCAGCTTGAGAGCTTCGCGGCCGTAGAACTCGAGGAAGTCGATGGTCTCGCCTACGTCAGCGTCAGCTTCTGCCCAGTTCTTTCCGACCTCGAAGACGAGCCAGGCGCAGAACTCGAAGTTCCGCTCGCGGATGAGGTCGGCAGCGCGGAAGAGCAGGGCAGCACGCTCGGCGGCGGGCTTTCTGCTCCAGGCGGGGAAGGCAGCGAGTGCGGCTTCCATGGCCGTTTCGGCGAGATCTGCTTCGGCGCGCTGGTGGATCCCGACGACCTGCGCCGGGCGGGCAGGATTAGTGGAGATGATCTTGCCATCGGTCTTGAGGCGCTTTCCGCCGATCACCAGGTCGTACTCGCGGCCCAGCATCGACTCTACATCGGCGAGCGCGGCTTCCATGGCCCGTTTGTTTTCGGCTACAGTGAAGTCGATGAACGGCTCGTTGACGAAGGGCGTCAGGGTCGTGCGCTGAGGGGCAGCGGAGGTGAGGTCAGCGGTTGCCATGCCTCATTCTACTGCTGCGGGCAAGAAGAGCGACGAGCCCACCCACCCCCATGTATTTTGCGCAAATCCTGGAAAGGTTGCACTTAGGTCCGGACCTTCGATTTTACGGTTCTTGAAATCCGGCGTCGCTCGGGTAGGAGAGGTTGTTCTTTTAATCTTAGCTGCTGAGGCAGTATGATTCGGCAGCCGTAGTCCATTGATGTTGTTAGAGATGCGAGTTTTGGGGCTTGACAGCGTCTGCAGTGAAGGTTTGATTTAGAGGACGTTGTCCTTTGTCCAGCCAAAGAGAGCCGCGGCGGCCGAAAAACCCATCAGGATCCATGTGGGTGTGGTGACGCAGCTGAATCCCGTGCAGGGCTTGGCCGATGAGGCGCCGTGCTGGGAGGCGTTGATGGAGGTAGCGGTGCCCAAGCCGATTGAGAGGAGAATGGCGACGAGTGAGATCTTCGCTTTTCTGGTTCCCATGGCCTTGAAGAGGCGGTAGCGAGTCTCAGAGACGCGCCGGAATCGGCCTGGGGCGGCTGACACCATGCTTCCATGCAGGATCACGTTGTCCCGATTGATGAGGTTATTGATCTTCGTCGTTGCCGTAACGGCGACGTAGTAGGTTTTGCTGCCGACCTGGACAAAGATCTTCGAACCTGTCTCGGCGTTGATGGTGTTCTGGTCCGTGAGGATGGCGTCGCCTTCGGCTACAGAAGGGCGAAAGGAGATACTGCACTCGCGTCCGGGGAAGAGGGTGAGCATACGTTATGCGCCTGAGATCTCAAGCGTCGCCTCCTCGAGGCGCTTGCGAAACTCCGTTACACCGGATGCCTGTTCGAAGGCGGCAGCCGCAATCTCACGGGCTCGCCGATCCATCTGGTACGGCTCGAAGGTATTGCTGAAGTATTCGTCGAGGCGGCTGCGGATCTCGTCGCGGATCTCTATGCGGAGTTGGCTGTAGGCGTGGAGAAATTCGTCTTCGGTGGGGCCGGGTTTGACTGGCTGCTGCGGGCCATCGCCTCCTCCGCCGTGGCGCTTGATGCCGGGGCCGACACAGAGAGCGCACTGGTACTCGTCGGGAGTCTCGTGGCGAAAGCCGTGTCCGGTGCAAACGGCGATGCCGCAGACTTTACACAGACCCCAGCATGCATTGAGCGGCGAGACGCGGCCGAGGATGAACTCCATGCGCGGCTCGGGACCATCGCAGATGTAGCAGGAGAGATCCATGGCTGCGGATCATACGCTGAGCCCTGTACGGAGGCAAGAATTTTGCTGTGGTGTTTCGGCGGGCGCGAGGTTGGATGAGGCGGTGGGAGCGGTCGTTGGGTCGCTTCGTCCTTCGGACCTCGCTACGGTCTTCGGGGTTTTCACACGGCTGAAGCCGTGTGCTTAACGAGGCGGTTCGCGCGTTGCGCGAATGGCCCACTCATGCGATGGACTGCATGAATGGGGCACCCATGGACGTGGGTTCCCGAATGTGTGGGCCACCCGACCGCGACACTTCCTACGGCTAAAGCTGGATGCTTACCGAGGCGGCGGTTCGCGCCTCCGTGCGGTGGGCTAGTCATGCGATGAACTGGATGAAATGGTCCACCCATCATCGGCGCGTATCCTACCCTGAAAGGGGGGACGATGGCTGCGATTCCGAATGATGATTTGAGCAGAGAGCTGGTGGTGCGCGGGGTAGAGGATGCTCTGCATCTGGGGGTGGCTGGCGACACGTATACGGTGTTGCTGCGGGGTGAGGATACGGCAGGGCGGTACTGCCTGATCGACATGCATGTTCCTCCGGGAGGAGGGCCTCCGCCGCACCGGCATGATTTTGAGGAGACGTTTACGCTGCTCGAAGGAGAGCTGGAGTTTACGTTTCGCGATGGCAAACGCATCGCTAGAGGGGGAGAGACGGTGCATATTCCTGCGAACGCTCCACACCGGTTCGAGAACGTGGGCAAGGCAGCGGCGCGGATGCTGTGTATCTGTTCGCCTGCGGGGCAGGAGAGATTTTTCGAAGAGGTAGGGGTGAAGGTGGGAAGCTCGACGGAGCCTCCTCCGAGGCTGGAAGGGGCGGAGTTGGAAGCGGTGCAGAAAAAGGCTGTAGAGTTGGCGCCGAAGTATCGGACGGAGATGCTGTGAGAGTGTCGTCTGCGTGCCCACGTCTCAGAAGCGAGATGTGGGGCACGCAGACGACACCCGGTTCGGTTGATAGCAGCGGAGAGTACGCCCCGTTTGGGTTCGACAGATTAGAGAGTCGCTTCGTCCTTCGGACGTCGCTCCGGCCTTCGGCAGAGTGGAGCGCCGCCTTGAGCGGCGGGGTTTCACACGGCTGAAGCCGTGTGCTTAACGAGGCGGTTCGCGCGTTGCGCGAATGTCCCACTCATGCAATGAGGCCGCATGAATGGGGCACCCGGGAATAGTTTGAGTTACTGCGATATTTGTTTCTACGGTGACGGCGCCACGTTTGCTTGTCTTCCATTGCAGGAAGCTGGACCATTTCCAGTCTTCGGGCTGGGCGACGAGTTCGCGTTTTACCGGATTGCGATGGATGTAGCGGAGCTTCTCAACTCGTTTGTCATCGGTGTACACGTTGAAATCGTAGTATCGCTTCTGCCAGAGACGGATTCGTCCCTGTTGTATGGAGACGGATAACTTGAGGGCCTGAATGGCTGTGGCGAGGAGAGTTTCGTCTGGTTCACTTACAAGCAGGTATACATGTTCGGGCATCACTACATACCCGTGTACGACGAAGTCATAGCGTCTGCGCATTGTCTCAAGAGAGTGTTCAAACAGGTCGCGTGTTTCAGCATTTCCAAGATAGGCAAGACGCTGGTGACAACTGAATCTTATGAAGTGGAGATGACATCCAGTCTTCTGGTACCGAACGAGACCCTTGGTCATGACTGACATCTTACTTCCCACCTCTCAGAAGCGAGACGTGGGGCACCCGGCACCCAGCGTTCGGATGGGGTTCCTACAAATTCGAGATTTCAAGAGTTCCGCAATCGGGGGGACAGCGACGCTTTTCAACTGGAATACCAATTGAAGAATCGTCCGGCAGAGAACGGATCATTTCGAAATCAGATTGCTGTGCTCTCAACTCGCGCTCGACCAAAGGGTCAGAATAAATTTTGAGTTCGTCCGCATCAGCGTAGGTATCTCCATCGCGTTGCTCCACGAACATGTACACGGTATCACGGCATAGACGAGCAACCTGAACGCAGTGTTCGGTATTATCGTCGAGGCAGTAGTTGAAGGATTCGAGGATCACCGAAGCTGCATCAAGAGCAGCTGAAGTGTATGCCGAGCTGAATTTCTCTGTATCGGGCGTAACCTCCTTGATCCGTCGCTCGAGCGTTCTAAGCCGATGATTGTCGATAGACCCACTGTAGTTCCAGAGAGCTTGCAGTCCGTCATAAAGTGTTGGAGGATGGCCCCATCCAGTTTCCTGATAGAAGCGGAGATAGTTTCCGAACTGCCGTTCACAAGTGGCCGCCAAGAAGCTAATCCTCTTCGGGCGATCAACCTGAATCAAAAGGCTTGGCAATTCGGATAACCACCTTTTGAAGGGCATATCCTGATTCGGCTTAGTCCAGCTTCGCATGGAAAGAGGTGCTCCTTCGTCGGTGAACTTATCTCTCATCGATGCTCAGCCAGAGCTTCAGTCTGTTTTGACATCTTTGCGGTGCGTTCGAGCTTGTCCCAGCTGAAGGGTTTGCCGTCGATGGCTCGCTTGATGGTCTTGAAGAGGACGATGGAGAAGACCTGGCGGTAGGTGAAGCGCTGGATCCAGATGTGGACCAGGAGCCACGCGTCGCCGCGGCTGGCGGGGTGTTTGCGTTCGAGCGCGAAGGCCAGGGCCGAGGTGAGGAAGTCGATCACCAGGAAGGCGATGAAGAAGACGAGAAGCTTGTGGAAGCTGGCCGCGGAGGCTGACTCCGGGTGGAAGTGTTTGTCGATGAGGTAGTTGATGACGCCGACGAAGAACATGAGATCGATGAGGGGCGAGACCAGCGGCAGAAGGATCTGGAAGATGAGGATGTTGGGCAGTGCGAAGAGGCCCATGGCGAGGTGTTTGGTGATGGCTCCGCGATGTTTGAAGATGGCCTGGAGGATGCCGAAGGACCAGCGGAAGCGCTGGCGCATGAGGCCGTTCATATCGACGGGAGCCTCGGTGAAGGCGAGGGCCTGGTCTTCGTAGATGACGGAGTAGCCCTGCTCGAGAACATTCATGGTGAGGTCGGCGTCTTCGGCGACGGTGTCGGGGTGGTAGCCTCCGCCATTGCGGACGGCGGAGGTGCGCCAGGCACCGATGGCTCCGGGGACGACCATGACGACATCGAAGAGATCCAACGCGCGGCGCTCGAAGTTCTGGCTGGTGATGTATTCGAGGGCCTGCCAGCGGGTCCAGAGGTTGACGCGGTTGCCGACCTTGGCGTTTCCGGCGACGGCGCCGATCTTCGGGTCGGCGAAGTGGCAGACGAGGCGGGTGATGGCGTCGTGCGCGATGACTCCGTCGGCGTCGATGCCGATGTAGATCTCCTCGTCGGTCTGGTTGAGGGCGAAGTTGAGCGCCTCGGCCTTGCCCCCGTTGGGTTTGGTGAGGACGGTGAGGCGGCCGGAGGCGATGTCGGCCGGGTAGGCTTCGTAGGCCACATCGAAGGTGCGATCGCTGGACCCGTCGTCGATGACGATGATGCGAATGTTCTTGTAGTTCGACATCATCACGGACCGGATGGTGCGGGCGATGACCTTCTCTTCGTTATAGGCGGGAATGAGAACGGCGACGCGCGGGTTGTAGTCGGGCGCGGCGTAGTTTCTGCGCGTTCGCAGACGGTCGATGAGCGCAAAGACACCGATGATGACGAGACGACCGCTCATGAGGATGTCGCCGACGAAGAAGACGGCCACGACGAAGTTGTTGAAGAAGCCGATGAGGAAGAAGGTGATGGAGTCGGCGCGCGCCTGCCAGCGCTGGTGCGGCGTGAGGGGAGGCATGACTTCGGCGCGGGTCTGCCGATGAGCTCGGAGACGGGGACGATCTGATAGCCATGCTGACGCAGCGTTGTGATGAGGATGGGCAGAGCGGCGACAGTGGCAGAGCGGTCGCCGCCGCCATCGTGCATCAGGATGATGGAGCCGCGTCGCCAGGGCTGGGTCTTCATGTCGGCCATCTGGGCAAAGACGCTGTCGGTGATCTCCTGCGGGGTCTTGCGGGGGTGCTCGTCCCAGTCGTTGGTGTCGATCTTGTTGCCGAGGATAACGTAGCCGAGGTTCTGGATGCGATCGAGGGGCGCGGCCTGATCGTTGGTGTCGGGCTCCTGGTCGATGGAGTAGGGCGGCCGGAAGTAGAGCGGCTGCACGCCGAGCTTGGAGCCGAAGAGGCGCTCGGTGAGGTTGAGCTCGAGGTCCACCTGTCGTTTGGAGATGTCGCTTATGTCGGGGTGGGTGAAGGTGTGATTGCCGATCTCATGCCCTTCGCGATAGATGCGCTGCATGATGCCGACGTTCTTCTCGGCCTCCTCGCCGATCAGGAGGAAGACGGCTTTGACGTCGTACTGCTTGAGGACGTCGAGGATCTTCGGGGTCCACTCGGAGTCGGGGCCGTCGTCGAAGGAGATGGCGACCTTCTTTGGATCGTAGCCATATTGGGTGACGGTGTAGGAGAGCGGGTACGACTCCATGGACTCCTGCACTACCATTCGATACTGCAGCGGGACGGAGTCGTCGTCGTCCATGGTCAGGTCGCGCGAGCCGTCCTGCGGCTTGCGGGTGATGCGCAGAATGTCGCCTTCGCCTTCGCTGTCGACGTCATAGCCTGGCGCAACGCGCGCGAGATCTTTTGCCGGGTCGGCGCGCAGGGGATAATCCCACACCTTCCACATGGAGTTGTCTTCCTGACCCAGCCGCCAGAGCGCGTAGGTCTGGATGCCGAGCTCGCGGGCAGCGCGCATCTCGTTGAGCACCGTGACGGCATCGAGGAACCAGACGTAGTGGCGCACATGAGCGTCGTCGTCGTCGTAGGCGAAGTGAACGTTCAGCGAGTCGTCATCGAGATCGATGTGCGAGTTGGAGTCGTAGGCCTCCTGCCAAGCCTGCTGAGTGGAGATGGTCGAGGCGGAGAGAACCTTCTCCGGGGCAGGCTTGTGGCCCTTGCGGGCGGGAGGAGGAAGCGTCGTCGTCCAGTCGTAGCCATAACTGGCCATCGCGCAGATGACCTTTTCTTTAGGAACGACTTTGAGAATGGCCTTGAGATTGTCGACGAACCAGTCCTGGGATGCGATAGGGCCGGGAGCGCTGCCCGATTCGTGCTCGTCGTAGTTCATCACGAGCAGGCCGTCGGAGTGGTCAGCGAGGAACTTTAGATCGAAGTCTTCGTCGTGTGCCGGGACGTTGACGTAGAGATGCAGATTGCGTGCGTGGAAGTCTTCGTAGAGGCCCGCGACGAGTGCCTTGAAGCCGGGTTGCGCCTCGGTCGGAATGTTTTCGAGATCGAGCGAGAGCCCGCGATAGTTGGGGTTCGCCGCGAGGAAGAGATGGATCTGATGGATGAAGTTCGCCCTGGCAGCGTCGCTCGTGAGGAACTTTCCTACTTCGGGGATGAAGTTGTTCTTCGCTGAGTCGTAGTTATTGACGAGCGGAAGGACGTCGACGTTCGCGTGGCTGTCCGCGATGACATTGGCGATCTTGTTTTCGCGATCGACCGGCACAACCCCGCTGTTGCTGATGATCTTGTAAGGCCGGCCGTCGATCGAGGAACCGGTCAGGGAGCCATCGGGGGAGGTGACGTGCAGCCACTCGGGGAAGAGAAGGTCGATCTGAGTGATGTGCTGGCGCAGCGAGGAGTAGCTGGCGGGATCGTCGTCTACATAGTAGGCGGCGCGCAGACCTTCACCGGAGTTGAGCGGAACCTCCGAGGGCTTGAGGTCAGTTTTGCGATGCGCGGAGCGACGAAACTTCTGATTCTTCTGGAGAAGCTGATTCGAAAGTGTCCGGTAGTTGCGCTTTTGGGCGGCAAGAAGCAGCTCGGGCAGCGGCTTCATGCGCATGAGGCCGATCATGAAGATGGTTGCAAGAACCAGTCCAGCCAACGCCAGAATGTCAAACAGAACTCGGAGGCGTTTCCATCGCTTGCGTTGCGGATCATAGAAAATCTGTTTCTTCATCGGGAGTTTGATGCGGGTCCGCGGTCGAGTCCAAGTTCCATCCTATGCAGCGGGCTCGATGCAGTCAACGCAGCCAGGGAGCAGGAGCGAAGGTTCACAGTATGATGCATTTGCATGCTAAATCCACGAAGAAGGGTCGTGCAGTTCTGGCTGCCGCTGGCGTTGGGATTCCTCCTGAGGCTGGTCTTCGTGCTGTACGCTCCTCGCATCGCGGGAGACACGCTGATGTACGGCGACATCGCGAAGAACTGGATGCACCATGGCGTGTATGGATTTGCCGATTCGCCCGATGGACCCGTTCCGACCCTGATCCGGCTGCCTGGCTATCCGTTGTTTATGGCTCTCTGCTTCCGTATCTTCGGAGACGACCAGTACAACGCTGTGATGCTGCTGCAATGCCTGATCGACCTTGGTACCTGCGTTCTGCTGAGCGACCTGGCAAGGAGGCTATTCGGTGGGCGCGCGGCCATCGTGGTGCTGTGGATGGCTGCCCTCTGCCCCTTTACGGCAAACTACGCGGCGTCTCCGCTGACTGAGACTCTTACCTTGGCGACCATCGTCGCCGCCTTTTATGGGTTAGAGCGCTGGAGGTCAGAGGGCGCTAGATGGAATCGCTGGCTCTGGCTCATCGCCGTGGCGCTCGCCTATTCGCTGTTGTTGCGGCCGGAACAGGGCCTGCTGGCGGCAGTGGTCGTTCCGGCGATGTTGTGGGTTACGGCAGAGGGAAAGGTTCAGATCCGGAGGGCTGGCCCGGCGCTGGCGGTGGCTCTTTGCGTGATACTTCCGCTGGTTCCCTGGACGATTCGCAACTGGAGGACCTTCCACGTCTTTCAACCGCTGGTGCCGAGGGATGCGGTTGATCCGGGAGAGCTGGTTCCGCACGGCTTCAACCGGTGGTATCGCAGCTGGGCTATCGATTTCGCCTCGACAGAAGATGTGTACTGGAACTGGAATACCTCGACCATCGACATTGGCGACCTCCCGACCCGCGCCTTCGACACGGACGAACAGTATGACCGCGTCAATGATCTTCTGAACGAGTACAACCAGACGTCCAACGCCACGCCGAAGCTGGATGCAGCTTTTGCTGCACTGGCGAAGGAACGTATCGAAGACGATCCCTTGCGGTACTACGTCGCTCTGCCCTTCGCGCGTCTTGTGAACATGATGCTGCGACCGCGGGTCTCGATGATGGAGATTGATCTGGAGTGGTGGAACTGGAGCAGGCACAGGGCCCAGACGGCGTTCGCGACTGCCTATGCTCTGCTGAACCTCGCCTATCTGGTGGTGGGCGCCGCAGGTCTGTGGCGATGGCGTCGGAGACGCTGGGACGGCTATGCTGTGCTGGCCTGGTCGACAGTAGCCTTCTTCCTGCTGCGCTGCGCACTGCTGTTGACGCTGGACAACTCCGAGCCCCGATACACGCTCGAGTTCTTTCCTCTGCTGATGTTATGGGCAGGCGCTCTCTTCCTGTCCCTGCCCGGCGCAAGAGAGGTTGAGAGTGTCCGCACAATTGCCTCCTGATCGACATCTCGGCGAGTGAAGAAGTTCTACCCTATGCCAAGGGAAACGCTGTTTCCATGGAGTCACCGGGGAATGATGGCTCGAAGTACATGCAACCCGCGCGACACCGGCCCGATCCGTCTGAGTCGCGAAAGCATGGACGGTATGATTGCCGTATGAGCGATGCTCCAAAACGAGCTTTGGTTACCGGTGGAGCTGGACTGATCGGGTCCCATATCGTCGATCGTCTGGTGCGGGAGGGCTGGCAGGTTCGCATTCTGGATAACCTTGAGCCCCAGACCCATAAGAATGGAAGGCCGGCCTGGATCAATCCTGAAGCTGAGTTCAGGTGCGGGATCGTACAGGACTACGAGACGATGCGGTCTGCGCTGACTGACATCGACGTTGTCTTTCACGAAGCCGCCTACGGTGGCTATATGCCGGAGATGGCGAAGTACGTCCTGGTCAACAGCTTTGGAACAGCTCAGATGCTCGAGATCATCCGGGACCATAAGCTGCCGGTTCAGAAGGTCGTTGTCGCGAGCTCCCAGGCCGTGTACAGCGAGGGAGCGGCGCACTGCGAGATCGATGGCCATGTGACCCCGTTGCTTCGGCCGGCAGAGCAGTTGCGTGCAGGGGACTTCCAGGTCCATTGTCCCAGATGCGGAAGACCAACCACATCGATTCCTACACCGGAGGGAACTCCTGGTGGTGGCGAGACGGTCTATGCGCTCACAAAGGTCGATCAGGAGAGGCTGGTGCTGTTGTGGGGCAAGCAAACCGGAATCCCAACAGTGGCCCTGCGCTATTCGTGCACCTATGGGCCGAGACAATCCCTGTTCAATCCTTACACCGGGGTCATCGCGATCTTTTGCACTCGTCTGCTGAACCGGCAGCCACCGGTTATCTATGAAGACGGAGGCCAGACGCGCGATCTGTGTTTTGTGGAAGACATCGCACAGGCCAATCTTCTGGTTGCGACGACCGATAAGCTTGATGGGCTTCCGGTGAACGTCGGCAGCGGACGGCCGACGAGTGTAAGAGAACTCGCGGGCATCATCGCGAAGCAACTTGGGATCGCGATCGATCCCATCGCGCGCGGCGAGTTTCGGCCGGGAGAGATTCGCTCTCTTATCTCCGACATCTCGCGGATTCGCACGATCGGCTATGAACCCAGCGTTCCGCTGGAAGAGGGCATCGGTCGATATATCGACTGGATCAAGACACAGGGAGCTGTTGAGGACTATTTCGCTAAAGCCGAAGCCGGACTCCGCGAAAAAGGCATCGTGCAGAACATCGCGAAGTAGCTAGGGACGGCGGGAAAGACCGATCCGGAACACGACTCCGAGGATGCGGGTGGCGGCCTTGATGGAGGCATTCAGGTTTCCGGAGACCTTGCTGATGCCTCCGATCCTGCAGCGGTAATCGACAGGTATCTCAACGATGCGCAGTTCGTGCTGGGCTGCGCGAATCTGCATCTCGAGATTCCATCCATAGGTCATCTCAGACATGGGCAGCTGATTGAAGCTGGACCGGCGAATAGCCCGGAAGGGTCCCATGTCGGTATAGCGGATGCCCTGGAGGATGCGAACGAGAGAGCCGACGAGGTGAGCTGCAAAGACCTGACTCGCCAGCATGGAGCCAGGCTGCGCATGCCCGCGTATTCGGGATCCCAGCACGAAGTCTGCTTTGTCTTCTTCTATTGGAGCCACGATGCGAGGAAGGTCGTCGATGATGTCGCTACCGTCTCCATCGAGGTAGACGAGGATAGTGCTGGTAGTGAGGGCGGCCTCTGCGCCGGCCTTGCAGGCCGATCCATATCCTCTGGGCGCATACACGACCCGGGCTCCTGCGTTGCGTGCAACCTCATCGGTGCCGTCGTTCGATCCGTTATCGACCACGATGCACTCTGCGATCTTCGACCACGGCATCGAGGCGACTACGTGACCGATCGAGTCGCGTTCGTTGAGTGCAGGGATGATGACAGAGATTCGGGATGGAGTCATGCGTTGTTGCCTTCGACCGGGACGCTGCGATGTCGCCGAAGACGAAGGAACATCTCAACCATCGCGGCGATGAGGACAATCGTATACAGAATGCAGTTCAGACGATATTGTGCCTCGGGAGTTCCTGCGCCGAGTGAGGTCGCCGAAAAGTAGAACAGCCCTAGCGTATAGGCGAAGACGGGAAGGTTGGGCAGAAGAACGAAAAAGGGGATCAGCCACGCCACGTACCAGGGATAGTGGGGAGAGAAGGCCAGCATCATGGCGAAGGCGAGAAACATAGCTCCTGGAAGGAACGAGGCCTGTTCCGGCAGATGGAAGGTCGTCGTCCAGAATGGAGCTGGATGTTGGGCGGGATTGCGGTTGCTGCTTCTCCAGACCCAGACTGCGAGGCCTGCCAACGCAAGCAACAGAACCGCGAGATACACAGGTACGGATATGTGCTGAAGACCGGGCAGGTGCTGAATGATCTGGAGCAGGAAATATCGCGAGCCGGACTCCATGCCTTCCTCATGAACATAGCCGCCGAGGAATCCGAAGACGAGGCTGCCCACACTCGCATAACAGGCGTATGCAAACACTGTAAGAGCGACAACTGTCGCAGGCATTCTGAGGTCTTTGCGCTGCCATAGTGCCGGAAAAAGGACTACGGGATAGAACTTGATCAGGATCGCCGCTCCAAGAAAGAGGCCGGTTGCAATCGGGCGTTGGCGAAACCGTGCAAGCAGAGCGAGCGCGATAAATGCCATCGCGGCAGAGTCCAGATGGCCAGAGCTGCCAATCTCCCAGACCAGGAGCGGGCACCAGGCGTAGAGCAGTATCTCTGACCTTCGCCGGCCGAGTGCGTGAAGCAACTCGACGAGCGCGTATACCGTGAGACCCTCGAAGAGGATCATCGCGAGCTTCATGAAAGTAACGGAGCCGTTGAACCAGGTGATGACGTAGAAGAGGAACTGAGCGACAGGCGGATAGATGGTGTGAGCGTAGTCGCGGCGGTTGATGTGATCGAAGAGATTCTGATTCGGGCTGCGAAGAAAGGCGAGGGCGGGGTCGCCGGGAACGTAACGATAGGGAGAGATGTGCGCGTGTTGCACGACACCGTCCCAAGCATAGCGGTAGATGTCCGACGACATGAAGGGCTCTGGTATAAGGGTGACCACGCGGAAGGCGATCCCGAAGCCGATGACAAGTGCGAAGGTAAACCGGTCGGTGGGTAGCTTGAGAATGACTGCCGCTGCAAGCGCATAGAGAAGGACAGACCAGCCCGCGACGCCGGAGAATCCGATTGTGAAGTGATGAAATTCCAAGATGAGCTGGCGGGAAAGACCCAGCACTCCGAGTCCGAGGACGGAGAGGATCGTGTTGGTGATCCAGGGACGGCTCTTCGGCCAGAGGGGAAGCTGGTTCAGCTTCACGCGCATCCGTCCATCTGCTCCAGAAAAGACCGGGTATGTCCCGCAGAAAAACCGCGAACCGAGGTGAATTCCGGCCGGAGATCGTTGAGTAGCTCCGCTTTCAGGATTGCGAGTGTCGCCGCGTCATCCACGTCGTACCAGAGCGGCAGCGTGACGAGCTCGACGCCGATCTCACGAATCGCTGCTACGGTCTCGTCGAAGACGCTGGCTGTGCTCCAGGTGATGTTGTCGAAGACTTCTTTATGTGCCTGCTTCATGCCGATCAGATAATAGCCGCCGTCCTGCGACGGTCCAAGTACGATCCGATTGCCGGGCCGGTGTAACGCGTCGACGGCCATCGCGAAGGCTTCTCTCGGGACTGTAGGAGAATCCGAATCGATGAGACAGACCGACGAAAATCCGCATGCCAGGAGATCCTGTGCTGTCGTCAGGAGGCGCTCTCCAAAGCCATCGCCGCGCTGCGCAACGAGGCGATATCCAGCGGGCAGCAGGCCTTCGAAGAGGTGCTCCTCGCCCAAGGGAGTGTAGGAGATCACACCCATGCACTCCGCCTTGGCGGCGAGATTTGCGATATTCTCTGTCGTGTCCCGCAGGAAACAGGTGTTGATTGCGGCAGCCTGCTCCGGCGTCAATGGAGGGGAGAGGCGCGTCTTTACCTTGCCTGGACGCGGTGCTTTCGCCATGATGGCCAGCGCGCAGAGGGACTGGAGCGATGCATCCGGCATCGCAGGATCGAGAATCGGATAAGGCACTAGGCGACGCTCCGGGAGGTGTTGGAAACGCTTCCGCACTGGTGTTGCTCAGAACGAGCGCATATGTCGTGTGCATCTGCGCTCTTCTCGCAGATAGCGCATTGATAGTCACCAAACATCCTGATCGACACATCCTTCCATGGCTGCGTGTGGATGAGGTTCTCGAAATCCTGGGCGGCGAGAATCTCGGCGGTCTGCGGGATCATCTGCCGACGCGAGGGACAAGTGAAACGATTGACCACTCGCATCAGCGAGATAGGGATTTGTGTCTTAAAGCTGGCAGTTGGCTCGGCAAGAAAGAGGCGTCCACCCGGCTTCAACACGCGGAACATCTCCGAGATCACGGCGCTCCGATCAGCCACGACCAGCAGCAGGCGGGAGCTGACGACAGCATCGACCTGTTTCATGTAGGAAGAGAGCTGTTCAACGTCACCTTCTACAAACCGGCAGTTCGTCAGCTCATCGGAGCAGGCTCGTCCCTGAGCCCAGGAGATCAGACGCGTGGATTGATCGACCCCGCAGACCCGCAACGAGGGAAAGCGCTGCGCGAGTCGGCGGGCATAGAAGCCAGGTCCACAACCGACTTCCAGAACGGAGATCGATTGTGAATCGACCCCGTCGGGGAACAGTGCGTGCGCAATCTCTTCGGTGTGGTCACGAAAGAGACGTTCACGGCAGAACGCATACAGCCAGGCGCAGTTGTCAAAGAGATTGCCTGTCTCCGACTTGTTTTCGGTTCTGGTTAGACTGACCGCGCCATCATTCATGCTTTGGTTCGCCCTTCCCAGAGTTTCTGTTGCGCGGTTTACAGTCCGGCATACCAGTCATAACCGAGTTTGGTCCAGTAGTCATCGGGCTTGCTGTTGGTGTAGCTGATCAGTCCAATCCGTTTGATCTGCTTATACCCATATTTGGTTGGCATGTGCAGGCGCAAAGGCGAGCCGTGATACTGCGTTAATGGCGCTCCCATCATCTCGGTCACAAGAAGCGTTTGGGGATGACGACAGACCTGAAGATCGTAGCCAGTATAGTAATCGCCATCCGGTGTCTCCATGTAAACGTACCTCGGTTCTCTTCCGCGGATCGGCGCGGGGGGATAAGCCTCGATAAAGTCGGCCATGCGAACGCCGGCCCAATGAACGATCTGGCTCCATCCTTCGATGCATTTGAACTGTGTCACGAGTTCATGGCGGGGCAGTTTAAGAATGTCCTCCATCGTAAGCAACAGGCCAGGTGTCCCCTCGGGAAGGGTAGAGCGGCTCTCTCCGGCCTCTTCTTTGCCGCGAGGCATTCGGCCACTGCGGTTCTCTCGTTTCTTCTCCTGCTCGACCATTGAGAGCGGCGGCATCTTCTCGGACGTGTTGGCGGACGGCGGGGGGGTCTTGGTATCGTGGCCCTGATCTTCCGGGGAGCCGTCGTCGGTGTAGACGTACTGCCAGGCCGTGACATCGCGACTGTATCGAGGATGGGAGGGCGGGGCAGAGGAGCCCACAAGCTGCAGACGATAGCTCGCTGGTTCGAGCATCTTCTTCAGCCCATAGACTCCGTTGACGCGGAGATTCTCAGACCGGGACAGAGGATACGTCGGGCTGAGAGCGCGATCGTTGAAGAGAGCCCGCGAGATGGCGGCATTCGTCTCGAACGCCTTCCGGTATCCAGCTGGCTGCATCCCCTTTCCAGGCAGATGCTCCAGCCAGTGGTAGACCCCGTACCCGGCCGCTGCTGCCGCACCTGCGACGACGAACGAGCGACGAGTGCGGCGTCGCGACTCCGCAAGGGCGGTTTCGTTTGCCTGATCGAGGGCGGTTTGCGGATCTTCAGCATCTGAGTCGTCGGGGGATGACTGTGCCGGGGGTTGGTCTTGCAGCGACGATGGAACTCCTGTTTCACCTTGCCTGCTGCCTTCTGCTCCGGAGGCGTCAGGCGGGAAAGAGTCATTCTCGTGCGCCATCTCCTCCGGATGCGCGAATGAGGAGTCGACGATGCCATCTTCTGGCGGGGATTCGACGTTTGAAGATTTCTGCTCCTCTGGCTCCGGCGTCACCATGACTTCCTTTCTGCCTCGAGGGACACATCGTCTTCGTTCTTGATCTCCAGCCCGCTCACCATGCTGCGGAAGTTGTTCCATCCGGCTAGGATGACCTGGACCACGTGCACCACGAAGAATCCCACAAAGCCCATGGTGATCCAGAAGTGTTCCCATCGTGCCATCTCGTATCCGCCGAGGATCGTAGTGAGCCAGTGCAACTGCGTCGGTTTGTAGATGGCAGCGCCGGTAGCGAGCATACCGAACCCCATGAGGATAACGGCCGTGTAGGCGATACGCTGGGCGGCGTTGTACTTGGTCTGCGGCGGTACTGTTTTTCGCAGGTGAAGATCGGCGAGAGTGACCTGAATGGCCTCGGACAGACTGCGTCGCTGCGGCAGAAGAAACCGCCACTCTCCCGAGAGCGCCAGAAAGATGACATAAGCCACACCGTTGGCGGCGAAGATCCACATGAAGAAGAAGTGGTGCCCCAGCCCCTGAGTCACGTGATACGGCGCATGGATGGCCTTCCAGAACCACTCAGGAAAGAAGCGAAACAGGGTGACCTTCCCAAGACCGATGCGGTAGATCGCGTGAGGGTGGCGGTAGGCGTTGTCCGAATCGTTCCAATAGATTAGGAGCCCGCTCCAGATCATGATGAAGAGGATTGGGAAGTTGATCCAATGCATCCATCGAATCGCAAGCGGGTGCTTGCGGTCGAGACGAAGCGGTGCGGACGATGGGGAACTTGGCTTCATGTTGTACAGGGTCTTCCGGGTAAAAGACGCCAGTTTGACCGTTTGAGTCCGTTCGCGTTCAAAGGTTACAGCGGTCGCGTTCTTTTGTGGAGTTATTTAACGCCGGCGAGGGAAGCCGTGCTGGGTAAACAGTTGAATTCCGGACGCAGGCTGCATTCTCTTGTCGCAGGCTCTCTACACGAAGAGCTTCCGGATTGGCAAAGTAACACGACGGAATTACGGTCTAAGTCGCAAGGAAAGCGAAAGACCATGAAGCTTGTCTCAGTCAGCGTTCCTCGCATATAAGGACTTGATCTGCTATTTCGATGAGTGCCTTGGGAATCGGTCAACTAAGAAATGGAACTTCCATTCGGTGTTTCGTCCAAAGGAAAACTTAGACGATCTTAAATGGTTACGAAGCAGTTCTTGCTATCTGAAGTAGGCGATTGACATAAGCCGGTGTCAGAGGGATTCGACGAGGGTGAATGCCTGTGGCGTCGTGGAAAGCCGCCGCGATCGCGGGAGGGCACACCGCGTTAGCGGCCTCTGAGCCTCCGCCGTAGCCTTTATCGTCACGCGAAATCTGCACAATCTTGATTTCGGGCATCTCGGCCATGGTGAGAATCTTGTAGCTGGACCAAAGGGTGCTGGTGATCTTTCCGGTGTCGAAAGTGACCTCTTCCTTGAGCGCTTCGCTGATACCCATGACAACGCCGCTTAGCATGCAGCGCTCGAGCTGGCGAGGGTTGATGATCTTGCCGGGGTCTGCACCGATCGTGAACTTCGTCACCTGGATGACGCCGGTGGAGGGCGTGACGATGATCTCTGCGATGCCAGCCCAGCAGGAGTTCTGACGAACCATGAGACACATGCCACGGCCGTGCAGTTGCTGTGCGTCTGCGCTGCTCGCGTTGGGATTTGGCGATGGTCGTGGCTCCCAGTCCGCGGCCTTAGCCGTTGCGCGAACCAGTTCGATGAGACGCTGATCGCTGGTGTGATCGAGGCGGAAGGCGATAGGGTCGATGCCTGTGGCGGCTGCGGCTTCGTTCAGTAGCGATTCCAGCGCGAAGTTCTGCTGGCGTTGACCAGGCGTGCGCATGATGAGTCCGCGCATGCCGATGCCGCTGGGTGAGTCCGCACCAAGGTTAGGCATACCGTAGACCTCTTCGCGACGATGCGCAATGCGGTCGTAAGGCCACTCGGTCGCGATCCAATAGCCGGGCTTGGGTTGGCTGGTGGGTGCGCCTGCCAGGATGGCGCCTACAATGCGAGCGTCGTTGGTTTGCGGCGAGTAGAAGGAGCTCTTGACCGCTGTAATGCGGTTATCGATATCGATGCCGCAGGTAATGTCTTCCACCCAGCCAGGAGAACTGGCCGACCACGCGAAGTCGTCCTGCAGCGTCCACTGCACGCGTATCGGTTTGCCTGTGATCTGAGAAAGGATCGCCGCATCGCCTTCGGCACCATCGCCCCCGAAGGTAGTGCGGCCGAACTGCCCGGCATGATCGAGCCAGCGCACGACAACCTTATCGACAGATGTTGAAAGCGTATTGGCGATCTGCGCTCGCAGGCCCTGAGAGTTGGCAGAGTGCGACCAGACGGTAACAGAACCGTCAGGACGAACATCCGCGACGGCGACGAAAGGACCGATGGGCGCGTGCTTGACGAAGGGCTGCTCGTAAGCCGCCGAGATCTGCTTTGCGGATGTACTAAGCGCAGCCGCTGTCTCTTCGATGCTGCCTCTGCCCTCGGAGGGAGCGGTCCATTTGTAGCTGCGAAGTGTCTCAGTGAGTTTGTCGCTGGTGGGAAGACCTGTCCACTCGGTCCATTTGGTGTCGGAGGCAACAACTTGCGATGCCGTTACGGCCTCCCACTCATTGGGGGAAACGACGGCAACTAGGTTCTTCTTCACGATAACCTGCGCATCGGGGAATCTCGCCTTATCGAGGTTGCCTGCGGAGATAAGTGTTGAACCAAGCGTAGGCGGACGCACCATACGGGCGTGCAGCATGTTGGGCAGAGCGACATCGCAGGTCCACTGAGTGCGGCCGGTGACCTTGTCGGGAATGCCAGGCATGGGATTTGAGGTTCCGATGATCTTGTACTTGCTCACCGGGCGCGTAGGAGGATTGCCCAGCACGACGAGTCCGTCGAGGCCGGAGACACCGTTCCATGATTTGGGATCGACGCTGGCGGGTTCGCCGGAGACGGGAATGGTGAGGTCAAGTCGCTGGTTGCGCACAAGCTCGGTGTAGCCGATCTTGTGTCCGTTTCCGGAGACCACACCATCTTCCACGGTAAGGGACTCAACAGGCGTGCGGAGCTTCTTTGAGGCAAGGCGCAGGAGTGCCTGGTAAGTATAGGCACCGACCTTGCGCAAGTTGTCGGCTCCCGTGAGGAAGCCGGCAGAGTACCCGCCGTCGGGTGTGCAATCGGTGTCGCCCATGATGAGCTTGATGATCTCCGGACGAACGCAGAGCTCTTCTGCGATGATCTGAGGGTAGAAGCCGCTCATACCCGTACCGATTTCGGTGCGGCCGGTGCGAACGACAATTGTGCCGTCGTCGCGCAGCTCAAGCCAGGAAGCAATGGAGATAGAGCGCGAGGGTCCAGCCTGCGATGCCTGCGCGCGGAGCCGTGGTGTGGCGAGTGAGACGATGAGCACACCTCCGGTCTGCAGAAAGCCACGCCGGGTCAGCCGAGGAAGAAGCGTTCGGGAGGATGGCGGGATCGAAGAGGGAAGCGCAATATTCATAACGATGCCTGATCAGGCTTTCATTACAGAGGAAGCTCGCTGCACCGCGCGGATGATGGCGGCGTAGGTTCCGCAGCGGCAGAGGTGGGGTGATGGAGGCTTGTTGGTATATGCATCCTTAATCTGCGCCACACTTGGCGTGGGATTAGTGGAAAGCAACTCGACGGCAGCGATCATCATGCCGCTCTGGCAATAACCGCACTGTGGCACCTGTTCGTCGATCCATGCCTGCTGTACAGGATGGAGTGGGCTGGAACCCGCAGCAGTACCTTTGCTCTGCGCCCAGAGTGAAGGCAGGCCTTCGATGGTAGTGAGTTTCTTGCCTGCAGCTGCGGCGGCAGGTGTGATGCAGGAGCGCACCTCTGTGCCGTCGACGAGAACGGCGCAGGCACCGCACTGGGCGAGACCGCAGCCATAACGAGGTCCGCTGAGTCTCAGCTCGTTTCTGAGGACATAGAGCAAGGGAGTCTCTGCTGCCGCCGTGACGACGCAGTCGTGTCCGTTGACATTGAGAGTTAGTTGGTCTGCCATGGGTTACGGTCCTTGAGCGAGCCAGCACTGCGAGACGCGGTTGCGACGAGATACCATGCGGGCCAGCTTAATGCCCAGTTGGGAAGCCATGCGCCCTTGCTGGTCCATGCCGGGATGGTCAGCACCGTGATGATTGCCGCTAGAAAGATGGCAGAGCGCAGACGGATATGAGCGAAGCGCAGACCGTGAGCAAGTCCCCAGGCTGCTGGAATCATGAACAGGAGAAGGCAGAGCCGTGAGAGTGATTCGATGCGAAAACGCGCGAGGCAGAAGGCGCAGGGCACGAACGAGAGCGCAACACTTATGCGAACAGTGCGGCGCGAGATCGATCCCATAACGAAAGCCCCGGTGAAGGACCACGCGACAAGCAACACGATATTCGAGAGCAGGAGGGCAAACCCCGGGCCCAAGGTGACCTGCGCCCCGTTGAGTACACACGCATTGATCCAGCGTTGACCAGACTGCGCGATCGAGACAGAGAGACCCATGAGCGTAAGGCTTGATGGGATGGCAAGACCAAAGGCGGCGAGCCATGGTCGCCAGCTCTTCCAGAGCATAATGCGGCGACGAAAGTAAAGATCCAGGATATCGGCGATGCTTCGCCAGTCATTGGCACCGAGCTCCGCGAAATCGCCGAGGACTGCTTCGCGCTCGTGCGGTGTGAGCAATCCCGAGACAGCTCGAAGCACACTCGATGAAAGGCTCATACCGTCCCCTTTCGACCTTCGACCGCCCAGGATGCCTTTCGGCTGACGCGGATGATCGCGTTGTAGAAATCCTTAGCGGCGCGAACGCCCTGTGGAGTGAGCCGCACCATTCGCTTGGCGCGGCCGCCACGCTCCGACGTGGCTTCCCCCATCCAGGTGGCAACCAGGCCTTTTGACTCCAGACGATCAATGGTGGTGTAGAGCGCACCGATGGAACAGCGTCGGCCAGTAGTGCTCTCGATCTGCTGACGAATAGCCGCGCCATAGGCATCGTCGCCAAGCGTCGCAGCGGCCGTAAGAAGTACGTATTCAAACTCACCGACCATAAGAACTACATTGTGGGTCTAATGGAGAGCGTTGTCAAGCATCACGAAATTGTTGCCTTCCTACCTGACGCAAGGTCAAGCGACTTGCAGGAAGTCACACTCACATCGGATTGGCGCAACCGCAGGTGGAGCTTCAGTTGGCGATGAGACGAAGCGGTACAGACGATGGGAGTTTGGCTTCCTGTTGTGCAGAGTCTTGTTAAGCCGCGGACTGCTGACCACGAGCGCGTTTCCGCGGGACTCACCGACTGGATGGCCCATTGTCGACAGCAGTAGATCGTTTGATCTTGATGGACATCGTGTGCCTTGGGACCGCATTCATGCCGGGCTGCGCCTTCAGAAAGGTGGCCGCCGCCGTATCGCTCTTGAGGTACGAATCCAGAAAAGCTTTCGTGTAGCGCATCACCAAGGAGTAGCCAACTAGACCGTCAGCACGATCGTAATCCGCTATCTGCTGATTCGGCAGCTCATGGTCCCAGAGCTCCGCATTTCGATAGGCGATGGAACAAAATTCTGGGTGGAATAGACCGAGCATGCGAATGGTAATCAGGTCACCTCGAACCCATTGATTCAGTACACTCGGTCCGTCCGCATGGAAGCGGCTATTAAGACGATCTTGATCTTCTAACGACTGATTGCCTTCTTCGAAATAGAGGAGCGGAATCGACATCTGATCAGGATGGACTGTCCCTGACGCCTTCACAAGACCCGGGAAATAGCGCTCGCTGCCGTCGAGGGAAACGAGTGCTTTGATGCGCTTGTCGCGGGACGCGGCAAACAAGTTCGACAGACCACCCCAGCTAAACCCGATGGCCGCTACCCTGGTCATGTCAGTGTCGGGCAGGGTGCCGGCGTAGGTAATCAAAAAGGACACATCACGAGCTTGAGCGTCCACTCCTGCCAGGTCGTGAGTGGATTCGACAGACTTTTCTCCCATACCGGGGCTGGCCAACACAACGTAACCATAGCTGGCGAGGTACCCGCACAAATCGGCGTTCTCCCATGCCATCGAGCTGAAGCTAGGAGCGTACACAACGACTGGATATCGCTCTTCCTGCATTGGAGCATCGCGCACAGCGAAGAGCGATTGCCCAGCAGAGGATTGCAACCAGGTCTTTAGCAGGTCTTGATCTCGCGTCTTTTGGGGTGCACCGAAGCTCACCTGGGTCGCCATTAGAGCCAGGTAGTCTCCCATCGTCATCGCAGGACGCGTAGTCTTCTGCGCCGGATACCAGACGAGGGTTTGCAGGGGTCGGGGGTGCTCGTTCTTTACCTGGGGATCAATCTTGCCAGCTTCCGGCCCGAAAGCTCGTCCCGGTCGTACTGCTCAACGACCTTGAGACCGACTGCATAGGGTCCATGCTCCACAGGGAAGCGGGTCGCGTAGTTCTCGCCGAGCGAGTCATGAAAACATCCAAGTGTCAGAAAAGCACAGAACGCCAGTTTGCGGAGCCACATTTCGAGTCCTTCTGTAGCTGGTTTCTGTGCTTTACGTTTCCTCGAATCTAAAAGTTCGGTCGAAGAGTGAAATAAGTACCGGAATCGACTTCACTGATCCGGCTGTAATCGGCATTTGTGAACTCAGTTGGCGACAACAGGCCAATGGACTGATCAAACATGATTAGACCTGAGTCGAAACATTGGCTCAGTGAAACGGCTATCGTCAGCCCGTCGTCCTTCGTCTTCTACGGCTTAGCTGATTCCAGGGGCTTGAGATCGCCCAGCACAGTCGGGATCAGCTCGGCGACGGTCGGATGAATGTGCACGGCGCGCTGAATCGTGGTGTAAGGCGCGCGCGCATACATGACATCGGTGATGCAGTGGATGGCTTCGTCTCCTCCCACGCCGAGAATGGATGCGCCAAGAATCTGCTTGCTCTCCGCATCGACCAGGATCTTCATAAAGCCGTCGCTCTCGCCTTTTTCGACCGCGCGATTAACCTTGGTCATGGGTCGCGTTCCAATCAGAGCCGGCTTGCCCGACTCGCGCACCTGGCGCTCCGTCATACCGACACGCGCCAGCGGTGGATCCATAAACATGGCATAGGTGAGGATACGGTCGCTGACTCGTCGAGGATCGTTGTCGAGCAGGTTGGCGGCGACGATCTCAAAGTCGTTGTAGGCGGTATGCGTGAAAGCTCCCTGGCCGTTGCAGTCTCCCATCGCCCATATGCCCGGGACGTTGGTGCGAAGCTGGTCGTCCACCTGGATATAGCCTCGCTTGTCCAGGGCAACGTCCGCGTTTTCCAATCCGAGATCATCGGTGTTGGGGCGTCGGCCGACGGCCAGCAAAACGTGGGAGGCGTCGGTAGAGGATGGATCTTCACTGCAGCTGACATGCACCGAGACACCTTCCGGTCCGGGATGCAGCTCGATACACTCCGCATTCAGCCGGATGCGAATTCCTTCCTTCTCCAGGATCTCTTTGATCGCGGCAGAGACGTCCTCATCTTCGTTATGGGCCAGCCGAGAGCTCATCTCGACGATGGTCACCTCGGTGCCGAAGCGGCGAAATGCCTGAGCGAACTCGATGCCGATGTAACTTCCTCCGACGATGGCGAGGTGCTTCGGCAGGGTCTCGAGCTCGAGGATGCTGGTGTTGGTGAGGAAAGGAACATCTTTGGCGCCTGGCATGTCGGGTATGACGGCGCGGCCTCCGACGTTAAGAAAGATCTGCGGCGCGGTGATAAGCTCCCCGCCCACGCTCATCCGCGTCGGTGAAACAAAGCGGGCGTGGTCCGTGAAGACCGTGCAATTTTCCATGTCGCGCAGCCAGGTTTCAATGCCGTTGCGCGACTTTAAAAGCACGGAGTCTTTGCGCGCCTTGACCGCCTTCATATCGGCCTTCACAGGACCGGTCACTTCGATGCCATAGGAGTCGGCCGTCCGCGCCTTATGCGCGACATAGGCGCTGGCGATGAGCGTCTTGGTCGGAGTGCATCCGGTATTGACGCACGTTCCTCCGAAGAGCTTTCGTTCCACGATGGCGACCTTGCGTCCGGCCTGCGCGAGCCGCCCGGCGAGAGAAGGTCCAGCCTGCCCCGCACCGACGATGATGGCGTCGAACTGTTTCGGTTCCATAGATGGGAGACTATCAGCAGCCACGAGGCTGACGACTGGAATAAATGGGGCGGCAGGGAAGCCTGTGATAGAAGAAGCTGTGCCAATCGAGGGGCGAAGATGCAGATACATTGTCAAGGGAAGACCGTTCTTGTTGTGGGCGGAACCGGCGGCCTGGGTAAAAGCGTCACCCTTACCTTCCTCGCCGAAGGTGCGAAGGTGATTGTGACCTATCGGAACCGGCAGGAGTTGAGCGAGCTGCAAGCGAGGGCAGGAGCAAAAGCTGCGCTGCTGGAAGGGATGGAGGCGGATGCCTTGGAGCCGTCCTCAGTCGCGGCGCTCGTCCAGGCAATCATTACTCGCCATGGCTCTCTCGACGCAGTTGTAAATACGGTGGGTGCTTACGTGGGTGGCTTGAAGGTCTGGGAGGTCGAAGCAGAGGTGTTTGAAAGAATGCTGGATCTCAACCTTCGAACAGGATTCGTCCTCGCGCAGGCGACGATTCCGGTAATGCTGAAGCAGGGAAGCGGCGCGTTCATCAACATTGCGTCGAAAGCAGCCATCGAACATGCCGCAGGAGCCTCTGCCTATGCTGCTTCCAAGGCTGCGGCCGTCGCACTGATGGATTCGCTTGCCGAAGACGTGAGAGGCACCGGCATCAGGGTCAACACGGTTCTGCCCAGCATTATCGACACCGCAGCCAATCGTGAGGCCATGTCGAGTGCCGATTTTTCAAAATGGCCGAAGCCGGAGGATATCGCCCGGGTCATCCTGTTTCTGGCGAGCGATGAGGCAAAGGTTGTCCATGGAGCCTCAGTGCCTGTGTACGGCAATGGCTAAGTCACCGGACAGAGAGCTTTCCGGGAGACGCGTTGCTGGATGTAAAAGCTTGCTCGCCAATGATTTGTGGCGTGATACTCTGGCCCGGCTTCCAAGGTCTCCTGGGAGCCCATTTGAACTTCAAAGCAACTGAAACAACGAAAGATACGTCGTATTCGCAGCGACGTTCTCCGATCCGGCAGTGCTGTGGTAAGTCGGTAGGCATACACGGGGGTTCGCCCTGACGAAATGGAACAGAAGGTCAAGGAGAGAAAGATGAAGAAAATTGCATGTCTATCGTTAGGCTTCCTGCTGGTGCTACCCATGGTGGCCAACGCTCAGGACAAAGAAGAAGACCGGGTTAAGGCCTCAGGAGAGGTTCTGAGGGACATTCTTGAATCGCCCGACAAGGGAATTCCGCATGATCTGGTGGATAAGGCCGAGTGTGTGGTGATCTACCCATCTGTAAAGAAAGCTGCTTTCATTGTGGGTGGAAGCTATGGACGCGGAGTTATGACCTGCCGGACCGGCGCTACCTTCAAAGGCCCCTGGAGCGCACCGGCAATGATGGCGCTCGAAGGCGCGAGCTTCGGCTTACAGATCGGCGGTCAGGCGACTGATTTCGTTCTTCTCATCATGAACGAGAAGGGCGCGAACTCTGTTCTCTCCAGCAAGGTAAAGATCGGCGGCGATGCTTCGGCTGCAGCTGGTCCGGTAGGCCGCAACCTTAGCGCCGAGACTGACGTCGTCCTGAAGGCTGAGATCCTGTCGTGGTCGCGAGCCCAAGGCCTCTTCGCTGGCGTATCCCTGACGGGATCCACCATGCGCGCAGACGATGACGCCAACAAGCACCTCTATGGGCACGACGTGAGTGCAAAGGACATCGTGTTCAAGCACGAGGTCAAGGCTCCTCCTTCAGCGAGCCTGCTGCTTTCAGAACTCCACAAGATCTCGCCCCAGCGCAAGCCCTAAGCCGTTGCGGCACTAACCTAAAGGCTTCAGCGACCGGGATTGCCTCCCTCGCTGAAGCCTTTTTCCTTTATTGGCGATCTCTCCGCCTGCCCTTCCAACGCCACTGTGACAGTCGTACCTCCGCGGGTCTACAATCTCGCGGTGTCGCTAGTCGACTGCGAAGGAGTGGACCAGAATGGCAACGATGACAGCGCTTCGGCCGGGGGAGTATGGATATCCGGTCTCGATACGCCCGAGATATGAGAATTTCATCGGCGGCGAGTGGGTGGCTCCCGCCTCAGGACAGTACTTCGAGAACGTAACGCCGGTTACGGGACAGGTTCTCTGCGAAATCCCGCGCTCGAACGCGGCAGACGTTGACCGCGCCCTCGATGCCGCTCATGCGGCGAAGACGGCATGGGGCAAGACCTCGCAGGCTGAGCGTGCGCACATCCTTGAGAGGATCGCCCAGCGCATGGAAGACAATCTCGAGATGCTTGCCACGGTCGAGACCTGGGACAACGGCAAACCGATCCGCGAGACCATGGCAGCCGATCTTCCTCTCGCCATCGATCACTTCCGCTACTTTGGCGGCTGCATCCGTGCCCAGGAGGGATCGATCGCCGAGATCGACGAGACCACCGTGGCCTATCACTACCACGAGCCCCTCGGCGTCGTAGGCCAGATCATCCCCTGGAACTTCCCCTTGCTGATGGCGACCTGGAAGCTCGCACCTGCGCTCGCGGCCGGAAACGCCGTCGTCCTCAAGCCCGCCGAGCAGACGCCTCTCTCCATCCTTGTTCTGATGGAACTCATCCAGGACCTCCTTCCTCCCGGCGTCCTGAACGTCGTCAACGGCTTCGGTCTCGAGGCAGGGAAGCCGCTCGCCTCCAGCCCAAGGATCGCCAAGATCGCCTTCACCGGGGAGACGACGACCGGCCGCCTCATCATGCAGTACGCGTCGCAGAACATCATCCCGGTCACGCTCGAGCTCGGCGGAAAGTCCCCGAACATCTTCTTCGCCGATACCATGCGTGAGGACGACGACTTCTTCGACAAATGCCTCGAGGGCTTCGCCATGTTCGCCCTCAATCAGGGCGAGGTCTGCACTTGCCCCTCCCGCGCGCTCGTGCAGGAGTCCATCTACGATCGCTTCATGGAGCACGCCGTCAAGCGCGTGAAGGCCATCAAGCAGGGAAATCCTCTGGATAAGTCCACCATGATCGGCGCGCAGGCCTCCACCGAGCAGATGGAAAAGATCCTCTCCTACCTCGACATCGGCAGACAGGAAGGCGCCGAGGTCCTCACCGGCGGCAAGCGCGCCTCGCTCGACGGCGATCTCGCCGAGGGCTTCTACATCGAGCCGACCGTCTTCAAAGGCAATAACAGGATGCGCATCTTCCAGGAGGAGATCTTCGGTCCCGTCGTCTCGGTTACCACCTTCAAGGACGACGACGAAGCTCTCGCCATCGCCAACGACACCCTCTACGGTCTGGGAGCCGGTATCTGGACCCGGGACCTGAATCGCGCCTACCGCTTCGGTCGCGCCATTCAGGCTGGAAGGGTGTGGACCAACTGCTACCACCTCTATCCTGCGCACGCCGCCTTCGGTGGCTACAAGCAGTCCGGCATCGGGCGCGAAAACCACAAGCTCATGCTCGACCACTACCAGCAGACCAAGAACCAGCTCATCAGCTATAGCCCCAAGGCGATGGGCTTCTTCTAAAGCTATGGCAACGACGACGGAGATTCCACTGCAGGTCCTTGCCACGAACGCCGCGATCGAGCTGATCAAGGCGCTGAAGGCAAAGCAGGGGGAGCTGATGTTCCATCAGTCGGGAGGCTGCTGTGACGGCAGCTCCCCCATGTGCTATCCACGAGGCGAGTTCCTGGTCGGCGACAGCGACGTTCTTCTCGGTGAGGTGGACGAAACGCCGTTTTATATCAGCCGTCCCCAGTTCGAATACTGGAAACACACGCAGCTCATCCTCGACGTGGTGCCGGGAAGGGGAGGAATGTTTTCGCTGGAGGGTCCGGAGGGGGTGAGATTCCTCATCCGGTCAAGGGTCTTTCGGGAGGAAGAGATTGAAGCTCTCAGGGCTGCGGGGCGAATCTAGGCGCGCTTCTTCTCCAGGCACTTGGTCATGATGGCAGAGTGCAGCCGCTCCTGGAGAGCGTCGGAGATCTCATAGATCTCGTTCCCGCGATAGACCTCGATCGTCTGCCGCGTCGTGTTTAGTACAACCTCGCAGTGGCTGCAGCCTGCCAGATGCGTACGAACCTCTTCAAGAAGTTCGGGGCTGATCTGGCCGTCGAAGTAGTCGGTAAGCTGGCTAAGAAAATCGGTGCAGTTCATGCGGGTTGTCCTTCTTTCCGCTGGCGGAAGTACCTGCTCAGACGTTCGCGCAATTGTAGCCGAGCGCGTAACAGACGAGACTTAACCGCGGGGATACTCAAGCCGAGTGCCTCCGCTGTCTCTTCCGTAGAGAGGTTTTCGATGTCCCGCAGGGTAAATACAGTGCGGAAACCGGGGGGAAGTCCCTGGATGGTCCTTCGAAGGATGTCGTTGAGTTCGTTCTGATCGAAGATCTGCTCAGGATTGGGTCGCCACTCGGCAAAGTCGCGAGGGATCGATCCTTCCTCCGTCTGGACGTCTTCATCCATGGAGACGGTTTTGCTGGTCTTGCGCTTGCGCAGCCGCATGAGACTCTCGTTGACCGCAATCCGGACCAGCCAAGTCGAGAACTTCGAGTTTCCCTGGAACTGCTCCAGCTTCTCGTAAGCCTTGAGGAAGGTGTCCTGCGTGATGTCTTCGGCGTCTTCACGGTTTTGAGTAATATGCTGCGCTACTCGGAAGATCTGGCGTTCGTACTGCCTGACCAGCTTCTCAAAGGCAGCTGTGTCACCCTCCCGCGCGCGCTCCACCAGAGCTACGTCGGGATGAATCTCTTCCGTTCCTGGAGATTGGATGGCTGGCATCACTAAAAAGGTGCGTCAAATCCTGCCTGAGCCTCTGTGGCTCAGCTTTTCTAACGCCTTGCACAATAGTAAATCCCCCCTCACCTCCCGACCAAATCGTCTTCTCCCGCAGATGGGGTGCAGCAAGGTGTATCTGTCCAGATTCCACTCTGCGTAGTCGTCAGTCTAAAGAAGAGAGCTCGCGGCTAAAGTAGACTAGTGGGCTCCCGCAAAGAGTGAGGCGAAGTTGAAGGGTTTCCGATTTGATGCTGCTGTGCTGCTTGGTTCTCTTCTGCTAAGTTCTCCATGGGCTATGGCCCGTGAGACGGCTGCCGGACAGAAGTCGCACTCGTCCGCAAGCAAGACGACCACCAGCAAAACAACGAAGAAGAGCTCCGGAAAGAGCTCCGGCAAGACCTCGTCCAAGTCGACGCATCCCACCCGGACCACATCCTCAGCCTCGCGACGATCCGAGAGCGCCAAAAAATCCCGCAGCAAAAAGAAGACAACCTCCCGGCGCACTTCTAAAAAGGCCACCCCTGAGACCATTCATCTCACCAGCGCCTTCCATGCGACCGAGCAGCTGCGGCCCATGGCCCAGCAACTGATCGCCACGCGTTCAGCCGCTGCCTACGCCGGAGTCCAGTCCTACGCTCATGCCCACTCGGGCGAGGGAGCGGCTGCAGCCTGGTTGTCCCTCGGGCATGCCTATATGCTCGACCATCGCTATAACGACGCCTACTCCGCGTTCCAGCAGGCAAAGGCGAGCGGGAAGGCTCTGGACGATTACGCCGACTACCTCGGAGCACAGGCCGCTCTCCAGGCAAGTCGCGGCTCTGACGCCTACGCTCTGCTCGACCGCTTTGCGGACCGGCATCCTGACAGCATCTTTGAGAGCGAAGCCCCTGTGCTCCTGGCCAACGCCTACATCCAGCAGAACAATCCGCAGGGAGCACTCACTGCGTTGCAGCCGATGGAAAACACTCCGCAGGGGAGTCACAGCGCGTTTCGCTACATGCTCGCTCGCGCCTACCAGCTTACCGGCGACACAGGCCATGCGGCTCCCATCTATCGCAGCATCTATGCGAAGTTCCCCACCAGCTTTGAGGCTGGCCAGGCACGTGCTCAGCTGGACGCCATGGGAGTTCCTCTCAACGCGGCAGAGCGAAAGACCCACGCGGACTTTCTCTTCAATGCGAAGCGGTACAACGATGCCGGCCAGGAATATCACGAGATCGCCAAGGCCGACAGCAGCCTCTCCCAGGCAGACCGTGACGCTCTGGCCATCTATGCCGCCGTCTGCGAGTTCAAGCTCAAGCGCATCAGCCGCCATGACGTAGAGCGCCTACCCGATACCGGCAACGACGACACGGCAGCCGCCAAGCTTTATCTGTTGGCCGAAATCTCGCGGAACGAAAATGATCAGCAGACACACACCGCGATTCTCGATCAGTTAATCAAGCAGTTCCCCACAAGCCGATGGCTCGAGGAGGCTCTCTACTCCGGCGGAAACATGTACCTGCTCAAGCACGACTTCGAGCAGGCCATCCATCACTACAGCCTTCTGGTCGAGATGTTTCCCCGCAGCACCTATGCGCCATCGGCCCATTGGCGTGCAGCCTGGATGAACTATCGTCTTCGCCGCTATGGTGAGGCCGCTCGCCTGATGGATGAGCAGATCGTGAAGTACTCCGCTGGGATCGAGGCGCCCACCGCCCTCTACTGGCGTGGCCGTATCTACGAGGATGAAGAACACAATCCCGGACAGGCGGCGAACTATTATCGCGCGCTCCGGACCAGCTACATCAACTACTACTATGCGGAGCTGGCGCGGAAGCGTCTCGCGGTTCTCAAGACGCAGGCGCCCAGTGTTCCGGAATCACCGATTCTCGCTTCAGTCCAGCAGCGGGAGATTCCCGAGCTCACCGATGACCTCCCGGAGAACGAGCCGCACCTGATCAAGGCGAAGCTGCTCGCCAACGCCGCGCTGAACGAGTACATCGCCCCGGAGATTCAGGCAGCTCCAGACTCCTCCGAGTGGGGAGCGCTGGCCGAAGCGCGCATCTATGCCTCCTATGGCGAGACCACACGCGCTCTTCAGTCGCTCAAGCGGAGCAAGATCTCCTTCTTCGCGTTGCCGATGGACCAGGTCCCCACACTCTACTGGCAGCTGCTCTTTCCCCGACCCTACTGGAGCGATCTGGCGACCAATGCGGAGAAGAATGGTCTTGATCCCTTCCTCGTCGCCTCGCTGATCCGCCAGGAATCGGAGTTCAATGCCGGTGCGGTCAGCCGCGCCCATGCGTACGGGTTGATGCAGCTGCTTCCGTCGGTCGGCAAATCCATGGCGCGCAAACAGCACATGAAGGGGTTTAGTACCGCCTCGCTGCTCAATCCCTCCACGAATCTCGCCCTGGGAACGCTCAACCTCAGCCAGGTACTCTCCCGTTACGGGGGTCAGCCGGAGTATGCCTTGGCCGCCTACAACGCCGGCGATGTCCCCGTCCGCCAGTGGATGGCGATCGGCGACTACAAGGATATTCCCGAGTTTGTGGAATCCATCCCTTACACCGAGACCCGCGAATACGTGCAAGCGATTATGCGCAACCGGATCCTCTATCAGGCCCTCTACACCAGCGAACGCGCCTCGCAGCCCTAAGTCGAACACGAGACGCCTCTCTTCGGCGGAGCCGCGTAACGGTGGTCCCATCCAGGAACCTGAAAGGACGATTTCCCCAGGCCGGGGCATTGACACGGCGGGGATTTGGATTATCCTTTGCACCATAGCTGGTGCAACTTTTTCCATGCGGAGGAGGGTTTCCGGAGGTAGAAGGCATACGCATTCTGGCGCTTCCTGCGCCGTCGTGAAGCAAACTCAACCCTGTAAATGAGGTGTCTATGGTCGCTGATTTAAGCTTCCTCGATGAGTGGATCCCGGAGCAGATGGAGCCGGGCACGATGTTTCTGCTGGAAAAGGCTGGCGAACTGGGGAAGCCGGAGAACCCCTTCTGGGCGGTTCTGTCGTGTCCTTCCTGCGGAGCGCTGGGACTCATAACCCGCCAGCAGTGCGCGGGGCTGGAAACAATGATCTGCGGCTCGGAAAACTGCTCTGCCGAATACTTCTTCTCCGACGGTCACATCCACTACAGGAAACCAAGCTAGATCTGCTTCGAGTACTTGAGCCGCTGCACCCCGGGTCGCGGTCTCCCATGAGAATGTCAAGAGGAGATAGTATCTAACTCTCCCGAGATCAAAGACATAAATATGCCGATCGGTTCAGTCCGTTCGGCTATTCTTTTTATAGAGCTATTTCTTGGAATGCAAGGCAGTTACGGAACGGATAAAAACAAGAGGTCCGGACCTAAGTCTCATCGTTGGAAGATTTGCGCAAACAGGAGGGGGGAGGGGGTATCTCCCGAGCTGCGCTCCGCGCGCACAGCCGCCGCACCCGGATCTCGGTCCGCGCTGCCCACCCAGAGACCTCTCCTTTTCAGCTCAGTACGATAGGATGTGAAAGGCAGCAGCCCACCGCACACGCCCGGATGGTGAAATCGGCAGACACAGCGGACTTAAAATCCGCAGACCTTAACCGGTCGTGGGGGTTCAAGTCCCCCTCCGGGCACCAATAGAATCGATAGATACAGGAAGATATCTCGCTCGATAAAGTACAGAAAATAAATACTGGTGCCGCTTCTGGCGCCACTTCGTTCCGACTTTGCTAGGATCGCATCCAGGAGGCATTTCCTATGCCGAGGAAGGTGGTTGGTACAGGGACGCCTTCGTATCACTTCCGAACAGGTTCAGTTCCGATTGCACTGTTCCCGCTGGCCATACTCTGGGCCTTCCATGATGTAGGCCACCACGATCAGTCCAACGGATCCGACCGCAGAGCATTGGAGGATCTTGAAAGCTTTCATCCTTGGGCGCAATCTTTCCGGCCAGGGCCACGGAATAGATCACCTGAACCATTCCCCGGTGGATGAACAGCGTCATGATGTAGGTGCGCGATAGGAACCATCCCGCGACGAACCTCTACCTGCAGAAGAGATCGAACGAATCGCACGGCTCATGCTGGTCCCAATCGTGGGTTACCGGCCTCCCTGTCACCCGGGACTTGGTTCTCCTCTGTTGGTCGATCGGCCGGGATCTCAGTCAGCGTTTTGCGACCGAAGAGTGGGGAAGCAAGATCAATGAGCGTTTAGCGAGGGACCTACAGGCCGAGTTCCCGGGTGTCGAAGGCTTCAGTCCCCGGAACCTCGGTGGAGGAGCGGCCGTCGCCGGCGCGTTGCAGGATCTGGCGCTCGCGATCGGTCAGAGGGTCGAGCTTGGCTCCCCACGCTTCGGTGGCGAAGGCAGGGTCGACAACGCGGAGTCCCCGGTGGACGCGGCGGACGGCGTCCGACAGCTCGGCGGCAGGATGGTCTTTGAGGAGATAGCCGCGTGCTCCGGAATCGAGTGCGCGACGGAGGTAACCGGGACGCGCGAAGGTGGTGAGGATGACAGCGCGGATATTCGGGTGGGTAATGCGCAGTGCGGCCGCGACTTCGAGGCCGTTCATGTGCGGCATCTCGATGTCTGTGACCAGGACGTCGGGAGTGAATTTGATGATGGCATTGAGGGCGGCGCGGGCGACGACGGTGATGTCGGGTTCCATCTCGAGCAGGGCGGCGAGCGCGCCGAGCACCATGGCCAGCTCTTCGGCGAGGATTACACGGATCTTGTTATCGACTGGGCCTGAGCTGACATCCGGTTTGGGTGTGGTCATCATGCGAGGATTCCTTGCTGCGAGGTAATGGGCAGCTCGATGAGCAATTGCGTGCCATGGTCGCAACGGATGGAGAAGCGTCCGCCGAGTCCACTGACTCGCTCGCGCATGCCGCGGAGACCATTGCCCTCATGCTGAATGGTGTGGCGACCGTCGTCCTCGACCAGCAACGCGTAATGGCCATCGGAGGTTGTGGCAAGGCTCACCGTGCAGCGCGTGGCTTCGGCGTGACGGACGATGTTGGTGACGGCCTCTCGCACGGACAGGGAGAGCACCGTCTCTTCCGTCGCCGTAAGTGCGGGCAGACCTCCGGACGGGGCCTGCCAGCGTAGGGTAACGCCGGCTGCGTCGAGGGTGCTACGAGCGTGGGCCAGCTCGGCGGCAAGGCCCTGGGAGCGGTAGCCTCCGATGGCTTCGCGGATCTCGGCGAGGGCGGTGCGGGCCGTGGCCTCGACATCGGCGATCTCCTGCACGGCTCGTTCGAGGTTCTGCTGGTTCTCGCTTTGCATCAAGCGCTTGGCGAGCTCGGCCTTGAGGACGATCACTGAGAGGTTGTGGCCGAGGACGTCGTGGAGGTCGCGTGCGATGCGCTCGCGTTCGGCGACGGCGGCGAGCTGCGCATTCTCCTCGTGGGGCCATGCGAAGTTTGCTGTCGGCGCGCTTCTGCTGGGCGATCAAGGTGTTGGCGGAGCCGACGACTAGACAAAGAATACAGTTGCGACTACGTTGATGACGTTGCTGTGCAGCCACAGGATCTCCACGGCCGCGACAAGGCACTGGGCGACAAGGATGATGCGTATCTTTGCGATGGATTCGACGGCGAAGGGCAGGGATGCAGCGCTGTAAATGAAGAAGCTGGTGGCGCCGGGGTTCAGGGGGAAGGTCAACAAGCCGAGAAGGTAGAAGCCGCCGAGCAGCAGGTGGCGCTGCCTTGTGGTTCGGGGGGGCATGTAGCTGATATACATTGCGACGAAGACAGCGTAAATCGCTGCGCATTCGAGCCAGTAGAGCAGTTGATGACGCATGACGGGCTCGATGAAGAAGAAGATGGAGTATGCGATCCAGATGTAACCGGTGCCCTTGCGTGTGCCAATATCTTGTGCGCATGCCGTTTTTTTGGTTGGAGTGCTCATACTTCCCCGATTGAAGAGTGTATCGCGCGCGGCTCGACTACTGGAGGGAGCTTCGCGCATAGTTGCGATTATGACCGTTGTTGTTTGCGGCTGAAAACGGCCCAAGCCGAACCGAGCATCAGGCAGGCGAAGCCGATGAGGCTCAACCAATGAGTCTGGGTGGAGACATCGTCGAAGCGGTAGCCGCGGCCGAAGACGCCCAGCATGAGTTGAGATAGGTGATAGGTAGGCATGACGGAGGCGATCGGCCGAACCCAATGAGGGAGTTGGGAGAACGGAATCCAGAGACCGCCGAGGAAGGACATGGGGAGATAGATGATATTGACGATGCCGGGGGCGGGGTTGGCAGGAATGACCTGCGCGAGAAGCAAGCCCATGCTGGCGAAGACGATGGAGCCGGGAACTGCGAGAGCAAGCATCATGGCGACTTCGGATGGAGTGATGGAGACTTTGCCCAGAGTGACGCCGAGAGTAATGAGGACGCTGTTGATGATAAGGCCCAAAGCAATGGCGGTCACGCATTTGGCGAAGAGGCAGGCGACAGGGGGCATGGGACTGGCGCGCTTGACTTCGAGCCATCCAGCGTTGATCTCACCGGCCATGCCAACGCCGATGCCGAAGAGCGCGGCGCCGATGAGTCCAAAACAGGCATAGCCAGCCATCATGTATTTGGCGATCTGGATATCGCCGGCGACCAGATGTTTATTGGCAATGCCGAAGAGGAGGTAGAACATGACGGGGAAGCCGATGGTGGCGATGGAGAAGGAGCGGGTGCGGAGGAGCTTGAGGAACTCGTACTTCGTCTCTTTGATGTAAATGCGAGGCAGGTTCGCAGGGGGCTGTAGCGGGGTATGGGATCGTAGTAGTGGACATTGAAGTCTCCTGGATTCGGTGCTGTTTACGCTTAGTTCTTTGTGAGGGCAAGGAAGGCGTCTTCGAGGGCAGGGCTGGCGATCTCGAGGTTGCTCAGCGTCTCGTCGCTGCGCAGCATCTCTCGAATGACGGTCTCTGCCTGCCGGGTGGTGACGGTGGTGATGCCTGTGTCTTCCGTGACGGAGCTGACGCTGGGCAGTGTGCGGAGGAAGTGCGCTGAGAGCTTGGTATTGCAGCGAATCTGGCGGTCTCCGCTCATGCTCTTGATCTCTACAGGTGTGCCTTCGCTCACGACGCGGTCTTTGTTGATGACGATGATGCGGTGGGCAAGCGTGTCGGCCTCCTCGAGATAGTGGGTGGTGAGGAGGACGGTCTTGCCGCGGGCGGCGAGCGAACGGATCTGCTGCCAGAGTCCCCGGCGGGATTCGATGTCGAGGCCGACTGTGGGTTCATCGAGGAAGATGAGGTCGGGGTCGCCGCAGAGCGCAATGGCGAAGAGGACGCGTTGCTTCTGGCCACCTGAGAGCTGGCCGAACTTGCGGTCTTCGATGCCTTCGAGCTGGGCGATGCGGACGATCTCGGCGAAGGGCAAAGGATGCGGATAATAGCTGCTGAAGAGGTCGATGTGCTCGCGGACTTTGAGGGTCTCAGTGATGCGGGCAACCTGCAGCATGGCTCCGATGCGGGTGCGGGTGAGGGCGAGGCGCGGGTCGCTGCCGAAGATGCGGACCTGTCCCGATGTCGGTGTGGTGAGGCCGAGCATCAGGCGAACTGCGGTGAATTTACCAGCACCGTTTGGACCGAGGAGGGCGACCACTTCACCAGGGTGCAAGGCAGGGAAAGGCCGTCGAGTGCCGCGATGGACTGATAGCGCTTGGTAATGCTGTCCAGCATCGCGATGGGCATCGGTGTGGGCCGCTTGAGCGGCTCTAGGCTCGGTTTCTGGCCGACCGGTAGAAGTGCTGTTGCTTGCATGGTCTCTCCTGTGGATCGGACGATGATCCGTCGTACTGACCTAAGGATGCGTTAGGTTGCAGATCGCCAGTAGTGCTGTACGTCAGCAAAGCGATATGACAGATGTCACATGTGCAGAAACATCACAAAGACTTAATTCAAAAAATACGGCAGCATCTGAAATATTGAGGAAAATCATGGATGCGTCCGCAGGTTCAAAATGAGAAGCGGGGTTCTCGGTCAGTTGACGATAAATTCGCCAAGGCATTCATTGACAGATCAGATTACTGACGATAAGCCGACTTATCGTTACGAATCCGGCTCAAAGAGTGACTTGGCGATTTATGGTCAATTGACGTGGTAGCACGCGGAATGCGCTTCTGTAGTTTCCCTGATTGATGAGGCACTCAGTCGGTTCAAGGCATGGCGGCGATGGAGACATCGACTTTGAATTATTACCCGATATCGGCTCGTAGTAACTTGAGCATTCCCATCGACGGCGAAGGAAGTATGAGAACCTAATGGTCGCGGCCGCTGCAGAAACGCGTATTGGCGATTTCGCACTCAGCTACAAAATATTGATAGGCATGGATTTGGGAAACGGCGCTCCTGAATTCAGGAGCTGAATATTTTTTGTTCTGGTCCACCAAATTCATAAAGAATGAACTTAATTTCGACAGAAATACGAAGGCTTTCGTTGACATATACGAAATAGTTCGTATATTGTTTCGTCCATGATGAAGACCAAAGAAACAATCAGGCCGACGGAAGGAGAGTTGGAGATACTTTCCGTCCTTTGGGAGCGCGGATCGGCTACGGTCCGCGACGTGTATGAGGCGATCAGCGAAGAGCGCCCGATGGTGTATACGGGCGTGTTGAAGCTAATGCAGATCATGGCTGACAAGGGGTTGGTGATCCGGGACGAGAGCGCTCGCGCACACGTATATCGCGCCGCGGTGGAGAAGGAGGAGACGGAGCGGCGTTTTGTGCGCGATTTGAGCCGGAGGTTGTTTGCCGGAAGTGCGGCACAGTTGGCTCTGCGAGCACTTGAGATGGAGCCTGCCAGCGAGGAAGAGGTGGCCGAGATTCGCAAGCTGCTGGCGCGGCGGAGACAGGAGGCCAGCCAATGAGTGTCCTGAACTGGGTGCATTCAGGTGAGGCGGTAGCACTGGGGTGGACACTGCTCCATTTCTGTTGGCAGAGCGCGATCGTCGCGCTGCTGTATGCGCTGATGGACTGCTGCCTCTTTCGTGCAGCGACGGCCGTACGCTATGGAGTGGCGATGACGATGCTGGGGCTGATGCCTCTTGCGGCGATCGCAACCTTTATCGAGCAGGAACGGCTTGTCGTTCACCTAAACCAGGGTGAACAGACATTTGTGGCGTCCCATGTTGGAAGTCTGCACACGACGATAGCCATGGAGGCTCCGTTTGTGGCTCCAGCGATGGCAGACAGCGAGCTTTGGATTGCAGGGCACGCGGACCGACTGATGCCCTGGATCGATGGTGTGTGGCTTACGGGCGTCTGCTTTCTGGCGTTGAGGGCGGCGGGTGGTTGGTGGCGGTTGAGGTCATTGCGGCGCAGTGCGCAGGTTGCGGTGCCGCCGGCCATGCAGCGGAGCTTTGCGAAGGTGGTTGGGCAGTTACGCCTGGCACAGCCGGTAGTGTTGCGGGTGTCGCGGGAGGTGATCTCGCCGATGGCGATGGGGATATGGCGGACCACCGTGATCCTGCCGCTGAGTGTGGCTACTTCGCTTCCGGCGGAACAGCTGGAGGCGGTACTGGCACATGAGCTGGCGCACATTCGCCGGTGGGACTACTTCTGCAATCTGCTGCAGACAGCGATTGAGTGTCTGTTCTTCTTCCATCCTGCAGTCTGGTGGATGAGCAAGCGGACGCGAGAGTTGCGTGAGGTTTGCTGCGACGAGATCGCGGCGCGGACCTGTGCCGATCCTGGAATTTATGTGGAGGCTCTGCTGCAGATGGAGGAGCAGAGGGCAGAGCATCTGCAACTGGCGGTCGCGTTGCATGGGAAGGGCGGAACGCTGTTGAACAGAATTCAGAGAGTGATGGGAGAGAGAACAATGGAGTATGGGTCGATGGGTATGGTGCGTTTTGCAGCTGCAGGTTTGGTGGTGGCGGGCCTTGCGGTCGCGCCGCATGTGGCGGAGGGCTTGAAGGCGGAGCCGGCTGGCGCCAGAACCGTTGCGGGAGAGAAGGTTCCTGCAGTTCTGATGGCACAGGCTCGCAGTGGCAACGTCGCGGTGGCGGCTCCAGCAGCTCGCAATGAGAAGGCGGGCATAGAAGTGAGCCAGGCTGTGCCAGCTCCTGTGCCGGCGATGGCAGCTATTCCCATGGCAGCGGCTGCGCCAGCCCCGGCTGCGGCGCCATCTCCCATGCCGCATCCTATGCCGCGTGACGAAGAGATGCAGGATGCAGGGAACGCGAGTGGGAAGGATTATTTGCAGAAGATGCGTGACGCGGGCTATCCGCTGGACCTCGATAAGGATCTGGATAAGATCATCTCGCTTCGCTCCGTTGGGGTGACGCCGGAGTACGCGAAGGCGATGGCGCAGGCTGGGCTGGGAACTCCTACGCTGAAGGAGCTTGTGTCGCTGAAATCGGTTGGTGTAACGCCGGAGTATGTTGCCGGGCTGAAGGGTTCCAACGCTGCTCCCACGAACTTCAAAGAGGTGGTTTCGGAGAAGGCCGTAGGCGTAACACCGGAGTATGCCAAGGCAATGGCGGCGACAGGGCTGGGGACGCCGACGATGCATGATCTCGTTGCCATGAAGGCCCAGGGCATTACGCCGGAGTACATTGCGCAGATGAAGGCGGGGGGCCTTGCGCCTGAGAACCTGCATGAGCTGATTGCTCTTCGGTCTGTGGGAGTGACGCCGGAATATGCGAAGGCGATGACGGCCGCTGGAATGGGAACGCCAACGACTCATGATCTCGTCGCGATGAAGTCGCAGGGCATCACGCCTGAATATCTGGCGCAAATGAAGGCCGGAGGGCTTGCGCCTGCAGACCTGCATGAGCTGATCGCGCTTCGGTCCGTGGGAGTAACGCCGGAGTACGCGAAGGGGATGGCGTCGACAGGTTTTCAGGGGCTTTCGACGCATGACCTGGTCTCCCTTAAAGCGCAGGGAGTGACACCTGAATATGTTCGCTGGATCAAGTCGACCTTTCCGAACGCCGACCTGCAAGAGGTGCGTAAGGCAGCGGTGTTTCACATCGATGAGGAGTTCATAAACAAGGCCAGGGCACACAGCTTCAACAGCACCGATCTGGACAAGCTCGTGAAGCTGAAGATGACCGGCCTTCTGAACTAATTCGTTACTGAAGGATGGGTTTTATGCAGTCATGGACTGCATCAGGAGTTGTTTTGCGTCAAAATCAACCGTTTTGAGGAGAGAGGACATGAGGGTTATTGCTTTCGCGGTGTTGTTCCTGGGCTGCTCGACTGGGTTTGCGCAGTCACTGTCGGGGCTTTGCATGCTGTCGCAGCGCGCGGACCAGCCTGACAAGGGGCAGCTGATGCTGGCGCGTACCGACTGCGACAAGGGTTCGGATAGCTGCTCGGATATGAACAACTCGTCGACCGAGTGGAGCCGGTGGACTGGGGTTTCGGCAGAGATGCTGCAGAAAGAGGGTACGACACTGACGGCGCAGATGAGCGCCGAGCCGGGCGAGCTGACGTGCAATGGCAACGTCCATGACGGAGTGCTGAGCGGGCGCTACCAGTTCACGGGGAACGAGGCGTTCGTGAAGGAGATGGCGTCGATGGGATTTGATGGCATCACGCCGAGGAAGCAGCTTGGCTTTCTGATGCTTGATGTAACGACCGCATGGGTGAAGGAAATGAAAGGGCTTGGCGTGACGGAACTTTCGACGAACAAGCTGATGGGCCTGAAGGCTCTGCATGTAACGCCGGGGTATGTACGTGCAATGTCCGCAGCGGGATACCCTGAGTTACGGGCGGGAAAGCTGACGGAGATGAAGGCTGTAGGCGTAACGCCGGAGAAGGTACAGGAGGCAAAAGCACTGGGCTTTACGCCTACGGAACATGAGCTGATCCAGATGAGCATTTTTCATATCGACCGGTCGTTTGTTGAGCGGATGCGTGCGCGAGGCCTGAATGATCTGACGCTGGACAAGCTAATCAAGATCAAGATCTTTAAAGTGGACGAATAGGCGACGTTCTTCAATGCGTTTCAGGAAGGAGGAGCGATGATTCCTGAACGAACTTCGGCATATGTTCTTGCTGTTGTGTGTGTTTTTCAGACGCTTCTTCCTTCGTGGACTATGAAACCACATTGCTGGCGAAGTATTGATCTACAGATGGGACGGCTTCGCATGCAGGCAAAGAACGAGGCCTATTCGGCTACATGGATGCCCGTGCCGCATAATTGGCAGAAGCAGCCCAAAAGGCTAAGGATCTGCATGAACGGCAGCGGTTGCATAACGGTATGGTTGGATGGAGCTTCGCATGCCTGGATGATCTCCAAGGATGAGAGCGGAAAGTCAGACCCTGGGTCACTGACCTGTTGCCATCTATTCTCAATTGATGCCAACAGGGATGCACTCGTTGACATTCAGTTGGTGGAGCCAAATCCGGGGGAGTCCAGCAAACCATCTGTTACTGACGTGAACGGCGTTTATCAGGACCTATACCCAAGACAAGTAGTTGTTGCCAAGTTCTTTTGTCATTCCGATAAGGATTCTGCGCAATTTTCTGGTCAATAAATTGCACTTACCGGTGCCAAACTCCGATCTGGAGCTTATTCTTAGCACATCTCAAAAGTTTCCTCTCCTAACATGAATCGCAAGCTCCTCGCTTTCCTCTCGATGTATCTCTTCCTGTGCCTTCACACCGTGAGTGCTCAAAGCTGCCACTTCTTCGGTGAAAAGAATGCTGCTGCAACAGAGAATGTCTTGCGCACGTCTGCCTCGTGTTCTGCAGCTCATGCTTATCTCAGAAAATGCGCCTGGGGCTCTTCTGCCGACGTAGGTTTCGCCGAGATCGTTCGTTCGCGATGTGAGAAAGACTTCATTCAGATACTCTCTGCTACCCAAAAGATCATCTACGCCGATAAGAGCTCGCTTTGTGCTGATGAATTCGCCAACCAAGACGGAACCCTTGCTTTGTCTGAGCAATCCACTTGTTTCGCCGATATCGCCTTTCAGTTCGCAACAAATCTCACCGAAGCCTCGCGTCCGCTTCCACGAGCGAGCTTCGATTGTGTGAAGGCTAAATCTCCACTTGAAATCACCATCTGTGTCCACCCTGATCTTGGCAGGCAGGATTTGCTGATGGCACGCGCCTATTTCCCTTTCTTCAAAGCCATCAAAGGCTCTGATCGCAAGACACTCCTCGATAATCAACGAGCGTGGAACGAAAGGATACCTACGGCGTGCAGACTCTCAGGTGTGCCGGCGTCGCCCGCAGTTGTCTCATGTCTCATACAGAAATACAAAGCTCGTACTTCTGTCCTCGACGCCTGCGGTAATGGATTAGATATCGCATGTATCACTAACGATGACACCTCCAGGCAGCCTTAGACTCACAAGTCGAGTGCCAAGTGGCCTATCAGATCGGTAACGCGAAGTCGGCTTCCCGTCAGTGACGAATCAGGAAGCGCTTTCCTCAGTGCGCTTCGGTCCAGATGTGTGTCATAAGGCATCCCCTGTCCCCAGGAACGCGTGAGATATCGACCGCCCGGAGCTTTTCCAGCGTTTGACAATCTCATAAACGATCACCGTGCTATAGGTCACCGCAATCCAAACGTAGACCTCTTCCACTGGGAG
>NZ_JAEDXW010000034.1:0-46957 GCF_036877565.1 Edaphobacter sp. HDX4 | reverse complement strand
GTCGAGCTCGTTGTGGTGAGTGATGAAGGGGCGCGCGGCGGCTCCGCCGGCGATCTGCTGCATCATCGGGGTCTCGACCTCGAGGTAGCCGCGGGTGTCGAAGAACTTGCGCAGGGCGCGGAGGACCTGGGCACGCTTGACGAAGACCTCGCGCACGTTGCGCGGGGCTTCTTCGGCGGGTTCAACCGAAGATCCTTCGACTGCGGCTGCGCCTTCGCTCAGGATGACACCAGATTGGGGCGAGGCTTGGGGCGAGGCGGCGGCCTGCGCCTGAGATTGGGGTGAGGAGATCGACTGTGCCTGAGGTGTTGATTGCGGCTGCGTTTGAGCGGCGGCGGTCTTGACGCTGTGGCCGCTGTTCATAAAGAGATCGACGTAGCGCTGGCGGTAGCGGAGCTCGGTGTCCTCGAGGCCGTGGTACTTGTCGGGTAGCGCGAGCATGGCCTTGCTGAGGAAGGTGATGCCGGGCTGGGCTGGCATATCGGGCTGTGCTGGCGTGCTGGTCACCCCGCCGGCACCTGCGGACGGGGATTCCGAAGAGGTCACGTGGATGGTGAGCTCGCCGGTGCGGGTGCGCATGAGGTAGCCGCGGACTCCGATGTGGTCGCCGAGGTCGAGCAGCTTGTAGAGGGCGAAGGCGTTCTCGCCGACGTCGTCCTTGCGGACGTAGATCTGGAGGCGCTGGCCGCCCTGCTGGATCTGGGCGAATCCGGCCTTGCCCTGGAGCCGGATGGCCATGATGCGGCCGGCGACGGCGACGTGCTTGCGGTCGGCTTCGAGCTGCTCGCCAGTTACGGGAGACTCCGGCGAGTCGAACTTCTGCTTGATCCAGGGGATGAGGTCGCCCTGCGTCTCATCCCAGCCGGGAGCGCTGACGGTGAAGGAGTTGGGATAGGTCGCCTGCGCGGGGTGGAGGCCGATCTCGGCGCCGAGCGCGGCGATCTGCTGGAGCTTCTCCTGGCGCTGCTGATAGAGCTTCTGCTCGAATTCGGAGTCGAAGTGCAAGGTGTTTCCTTTTGTATGGATAGTCGTTGTTCAGTATAGCGGCGCGGCGGAGTTCGATTGGAGAAGCTGGTCCGTGATGTAATGGTGATCGCGATGGCAGAGGACGGAAAAAAAGGCGGAGCGCTGGGCGAGCTGGTCAAGGCTGAGTCGATGATTCAGCTGGCGATTGCGCTGCCGGCGGGATGCGTGATCGGCTGGCTGATCGGGGCATGGCTGGACAAGCACTTTCACCAGAACTGGATCGGGATCGTCGGAATCGTCATGGGAGCGATCGGCGGATTTCTGCAGATCTTCCTGACGGCTTCGCGGTACCTGAGGCGGGGCAAGTGAGGGCAACGCGGATCCGATGAGAGCTTTAGAGTCGTTTTCGGACGAAGATTTCCGCCAGACGATGCTGCGGGCGCTGCGGCTGCTGGCGATTGTGTCGGTGGTCGGGGTGGCGTTTTTGTGGTGGAAGATGGGCTGGCAGTCGGCGGCTCTGCTGGCGGTCGGTGCGGTGATCTCGGCGTCGGGTTTGTGGGAGTGGATGCGGCTGATGACGGCTGTGATGGCGAGAATGGATGAGGGGGGAGCGGCGAAGCCGATGGCGATGGTTCTGCTGGGATTCTTTATCCGGCTGGCCGCCACGATCGTGCTTCTCTATGTTAGCCTTAAGGTACTGAACGGCTCAGTCTATGCGCTTGCGGCCGGACTCGCCCTCGGAGTGTTTGCACTCACGGTGGAGGGTCTGAGGCTGGTGAAGGCCTGGACTGTCTGAACGATACGAAAGAGCGTTCAGGTTATTTTTTAGAGACCGTTCTGCCGACTTTATAGAAAACCGTTCTGCTAACTTTTATGCCGACTCAGCTTTTGTTGACACGATTTCTGAACGCTCACCTTGCTGCGCCTGTTACGGCGCTGCTTGAGGCGTTTCATGTGCATCCGAAGTATCCGCAGGCTCCCATCACGGATGCCTTCGCTATGGAGCTTCTGGTCTTTGCGGTTTTGATTGCGTACTTCATCCTGATCCGGCTGACGCTCAGCATCGAGAAGCCTGCGGCTGTGCAGCACCTGGCCGAGATGACTCATGAGTTTGTCTCCGAGCAGGGAGAGTCGGTGATCGGGCATGGATCGGAGAGGTTCGTCAGCTACCTAACGGCACTTCTGTTGTTCATTCTGTTGAGCAACCTGCTGGGATTGATTCCCGGGCTGGCCTCGCCGACGGCAAACCCGGTCGTGCCGCTGGGATTCGCGCTGGTCACGTTTTTGTACTACCACTATCACGGTGTTCGGGCCAATGGCGCGGCGTATATCAAGCAGTTTCTCGGGCCGGTGTGGTGGCTGTATCCTCTGCTTTTCCCGATCGAGATTATCTCGCATTTTGCGCGTGTCCTTTCGCTCACGGTTCGTCTTTACGCCAACATGCTGGCGGGCGATCTGGTGACGCTGGCGTTCTTTTCGCTGGTGCCGATCGGAATTCCGCTGATCTTCCTGGGCCTGCATCTCGGTGTGGCGGTTGTCCAGGCGTATGTGTTCTTCCTCCTGGCAGCGGTTTATCTTTCGCTGGCAGTGGCGCACGATCACTAATCTCTACGGCCTGGGAGTTTTGGACTGGGCCGGAAGAGATACAGGGTTCTTCGCTTCGCTCAGAATGACGAGCCGGGGGAGAGCAGGCAAGGATTTGAGTTTGCGGCAGAGGGACTCCCTCTCTGCCGTAGCTTCAGCGCCGCTAGCGTGAGGGTGCCAGCACGGTGAGCATCAACCACCCACTGGCGGCGTATCTGACGGGAGATGGAGTCGTAATGAAGAAGCTTCAGTATCTGTTTATGTCGTTGGCCGCGATGCTGCTCGCAACGCCGGCCTTTGCACAGGGTGCGGGGAACTACTCCCCCGCTTCGCAGTGGGTTCCGCTGGCCGCCGGTCTGGGCATGGCCCTTGCGGCTGGTCTCTGCGGTCTGGGCCAGGGCAAGGCGACCGCCTCTGCCACCGAGGCTCTTGCACGCAACCCTGGCGCTCGTCCCGGAATCTTCATCTTCCTGATTCTCGGTCTGGCCTTCATCGAGTCACTGGCTCTGTTCACCTTCGTTATCATCTTCCTCAAGGTGCAGGCGTAAGTTTCTTACTGTTTGATACGGAGAGCCCTCGCTTCGGCGAGGGCTTTTCTGTGTCTCGGGATGGGTACCCCCGTACTGTTTTCGTGCAAAGTCTTCAAGATAAAGCCACTTAGGTCCGGACCTCGTGTTTGGCGGAGTTCTATGCGTGTCTTTGCTTGTGTATTTAATCTTAGTTGTTGGAAGTATATGAATCGGCGTTGTCGATCTGTTTTGCTTTGTGCGGGATAGGTGGGATCCGGGGTTGACAGGTGGAAGTGGGCGGAGTTTTGTGCGGGGGAACCGCAGATCCTTCGACTTCGCTCCTGCGGTCGCTCCGCTCAGGATGACAGTTCTTGGTGGGCGCGTGCGGACGATGTCTGGATGATCAGGATTTGAGGTTTGAACTTCGCTCGATTGAGCCCACATCTCACAGTCTGGATGTGGGGCACGCCGCGGCTATGCGGTTGAATTGGGGTCGCGCTGATAGCGATGGCCCACCATAGGCGCGATGAAGTTGCGCCGAAGATGGGGCACCCGGCTCAACGTCCAGCTACAGATTGAAGTCGCACATCCTTGTCGTATGCGCCGGAACGGATCTGCTTAGCTATCTCTGGAAGCGTGTCTTCGAATCGGATGCAGCCCTGCATCCTGTGAACTTTCTGTGGCGTCTTGGCGACCGACTGATACAGGGCATCGAAACGTTCTGGATCCAAGGCGTGGATTCCTGCGAGCGCGTAGCTCTTTGCTTCGACGGTTCCGTTGGCGAAGATCGTCTCCATGATCTGCAGGGCTTCGTCGTGTGGCTTTCTCATCACGACACGGAAGGCCCTTTCTCCGTCGGAGATCCTGGGGGCAAAGCCCACACCACCAAACGCAAAGAGTTGAACGCTCGTTAGGGTGTCGGCCGCCAGCGGCGGTGGATCGCGCACATATTGCCCGCTACTGCCGACCGATACTATGACCGCAAGAACCGCCGTTATTGCGAGCGGTACCATTCACGACCTCCGCAGAGCTATCTCTCGTTAGACTCCGCTTCGTAGACAAAGATACGTCTGACAGTACTGGTGTTCTGGGTATGTTTCAACTCAACTGCCTTCCAGCGCCGGGGTCGTTTTCCTTGGATGTCGGCGGTATTCCAAGATTACAGGAGGTTCGAGCTTCGCTCGAATAACCCATATCTCAGAGTCCGAGATGTGGGGCACCCGGCCATGAATGGGCACCGGAACAGGATGCGGGGTGTTGCATGAAAGGTCAACTCTGGCGCGATAAAACTGCCGGTGAACGGGTTACGCTCATGGCACAATGTGGATCGTAGTCCGCAGTGTGGGGGGAGAGGCACTCGATTGCTCAATAGGTTCGGGATCGCATGTTGCATTTATTTTGTGGTTTTCGTCGGATCATCTGCGGCGCAGTACGTTAAGGTGGGGATCGATGGGCAGATTCCTTCCGGCAGGCTGGATGAGATGAACAGCATGCTGGAGATGGCCGACGCTGGGCAGAAGGCTGGACTCCTGACCCGTCTCGGGGTCGAGAATGCCGTCGCCACGGACGTCGCGGAGCACCTGCTGCCGGGAGACAAGATCGAACTGCGGCCGGTTCGTACCAGAGGCACCGCTCACTACGGGGTTGCGTTCCTGCCGAGCGGCACCGGTGTCTCCTGCTATCTCTATCTCCTCAGGGGATCGGATGAGGATTCCGCGAAGATACCATGGCACGTGATCGACCATCGGCAGCTCGACTGTTGGGGAGGATCGAGTTCGCTGGAACTGAACCCGCTGCGGTCCAGAGATGAAGATGATCTCCTGCTTCACGGTGTGACTGGCGGTCACGGTTCGGGACTTGTACTGAAGGAGATGCAGATCTTTTCGGTCCTGAATGGCAGATTGCAGGAGACGCTGAGGACCGAGGATTATCGGTCGCAGGACGATTTCCCCAGCGATCAGAAAGTACTGGAAAAAAGCACGTTTCTGCGATTTCCCGATGGAGCCTTGGAAGAGACGCGAACCTCGGCCGTAAACGACAGGCTTGAGAAGGTTGAGCGCCGCTATTGGTCGTGGTCGGGAGAGCAGCAGAAGTTTCTCGCGAACGGGTTTCTGAAGGTTGCCACGCCGACTTCCTGATCTGGTTGATCGTTGCTTCGCTCAGGAATGGCACCGGGGTTTGGGGTGGTGTCCGGAGCACAGTATGTGAGTTCGAGCTTCGCTCGAATGCCCACTCATGTCGCGATGAGACTGCGCCATTAATGGGGCACCCGGCGCCATCAAGCGCGCCGATTATCGGCGGACTTTCGACAAAAAAGCCTTGATGTGAGGGATCACCACATCGCTACGGAATAGCGCACCGATGTGATCGCTTTCGGGCAAAGTGAAAAATGTCGCGTTCGGAAGCTCGGACACACATTCCTTCACTTTGGCCAAGCGCGGATCAAGCTCTCCCACGAAAAGGAGACAAGGCATTGTCATGGACGGCAGGACGTCAGCGTTGGACTCCCGATCTTGAGTCAACGCCCGCAACGCCTTGAGATCGTTGGCCAGAAGACGTGACCGCATTGTTGGCGTGATGCGACTGCCGAAGACCTGATCCACCATCGTTGGAACCGCTTCAGGACTGCGGGGCATATAGTCACGAAACGGCTGCATATCTTCCGCGTATGGATGTGCGGCGCCAAGAATGAACGAATTGAAGCGGTGTGGCGCATGTTTCGCGAGTCCAAACCCGATCCAGCCACCCAACGAAAAACCGAAATAGTCTGCTTTCTGAATGCTTAAATCATCCAGCACAGCCAAGACGTCCGAGGTACGATGAGCGAGGCCATAAGCGGCGGGATCGTGAGGCTTGTCGCTTTCGCCATGTCCTCTTGAATCCAGAAGGATCAACTGATGGTCCTCCTTCAGGGCGTCAACGTATCCAACATCAGCCCAATCGGCGCCGCTTCCGAATGTTCCGTGATGAAGAACGAGGGCGGACCCGCTGCCAACTGTTTCGTAATGAATACGTACACCTTGATTGTTGACGAATGGCATGTCCTGCTCCGGAGTGATATTTCTTGAAGCCTTATTTACCACGGTCCATTTTATCTGTCGTGATGCACAACGCGCTGGCCACCATATACAAATGCCTGCTGCCCTAAAGGGCCGCAGGCACCTGATTGTGCAAGAGAGATATTTATCTGGTTGCGTGCTGAACGGATCCAGGTTCCGCGTGCACGGCGTCGGCGCTGCGCTGTGCGAGGCCGAGCGCGGAGTTGGGGGCGATTCCTAGCCAGAGGGTGGCGGCGGCGGTGATGGCGATAGCGGCGGCGGCCGGGATGCTTACGCGGGCCGCGGCGCTGATGCGATCGTTCTCGGTGGTGGGCCGGGTGTAGATGGCCGCGAGCAGGCGCAGGTAGTAGAAGCAGGCGATGCCGCTGTTGAGCAGGCCGATGACTCCGAGCCAGACGTTGCCGGCATGGAGCGCGGCGGAGAAGACGTAGAACTTGCCGAAGAAGCCGCCGGTGAAGGGGATTCCGATGAGCGAAAGCAGGAAGAGGCCGAGCGCGGCGGCGAGGACCGGGCGCTTGAGGGCGAGGCCGGCGTAGTCGTCGATGGTGCGGGCGTTCTCGTTGTAGCCACCGATCTGGGTGATGACGGTGAAGGCTCCGACGTTCATGGCGGCGTAGGCCGCGGTGTAGAAGCAGGCAGAGGCGATTCCGTCGGCAGGGAAGGCGGTGAAGGCGACGAGAAGATAGCCGGCGTGGGCGATCGAGGAGTAGGCCAGCATGCGCTTGACGTCGCGCTGCATCAGCGCGCCCAGGTTGCCGATGAACATCGAGAGTGCGGCGATGATCCAGATGAGGCCTGCCCAGCGGGGCTCATACGAGGGGAAGCCGGAGAAGAGGATGCGGAGCAGGACGGCGAAGGCGGCGGCCTTGGGAGCGGTGGACATGAGACCGACGACAGGTGCGGGAGCTCCCTGGTAGACGTCGGGGGTCCAGACGTGGAATGGAGCCGCGGAGACCTTGAACCCGATGCCGATGATGATGAGGGCGAGCGCCAGGATGGCGAGCGTGGGGGTAGCCGTGTGTGCGAGGCCGAGCGAGATGGCATCGATACGCGTGGAGCCGGTGGAGCCGAAGGCGAGGGCGATTCCGTAGAGGAAGAAGGCTGTGGCGAAGGAGCCGAGCAGGAAGTACTTGATGGACGACTCGGTCGCGGAGGCCTGGCCTTTGCGGAAGCCCGCCATGATGTAGGTCGAGATGGAGGAGATCTCGAGGCCGACGAAGACCATGAGGAGTTCGACCGAGCAGGTCATCAGCATCATGCCGGTGGCGCCGAAGAGCACGAGAGCGAAGTATTCTCCGGCGTGGGAGGCGTGACCTTCGAAGTAGTCCACGGAGCTGAGGAGGGTGACCAGTACGATGGCGGAGATCAGCAGGTGAAAGAAGACCGAGAAGGTATCGACCTGGATGGTTCCGAAGAAGCCGTGCATGGTCCCGAAGCTGAGCTGGTACCAGCTGGCGAGTCCTCCGGCGAGTGTGCCGAGGATGGCGAGCCAGCCGAGGGGCTTGCGGGAGCTGCCTGCGGGAAGCAGGGGCTCAGCCAGCATGATGAGCACACCGGTGATAGTGAGGATGATCTCAGGGAGAAGAGCGAGGACGTTGGGAGACATTAGCGTGTTCCTTTCGTCGCGGAGGCAGGTGTCGTCATGTTAAGTGCGGTCTCTGAGGCTGGGGAGGCGGCGTTCTGTTTCTGGGAGGATGCCTCGAAGTTCATGGTGACAGCCTGGCTGCGATTGACCGTGGCGGCGATGTTGGCGCCTGCGATGTCAATGGCCCTGAGCCACAGGGGGGAGGCGATTCCCATCATCAGGAAGAGAGCGACTAAAGGCCAAAGGGCCAGATGTTCACGAGCGGTGAGGTCGACGGGAACGATGGTCTCGGGGCGACGTCCGAGCTCGCCGTAGAAGACGCGCTGGATCATCCAGAGCATGTAAGAGGCGGTGAGGATGACGCTGGAGGTGGCGAGCACGGTCCAGCCGAGGTGCTGGGCGACGGCGGAGTGCATGGCTCCGGAGAAGACCAGGAACTCGCCGACGAAGCCGTTGAACATGGGGAGGCCGACCACGGAGAGCGCGGTGAGGACGAACATGGTGACGATCCAGGGGAGCCGCGCGGCGAGGCCGCCGTATTCCCGCATGTCGTAGGTGCGGTAGCGCTCGTAGAGGAGGCCAAGAAGCATGAACAGCGCTGAGCCGCCGATGCCTTCGTTGAGGGTCTGGTAGATGCCGCCATCGATGCCGGAGACGGTGAAGGCGAAGATTCCCAGGATGGCAACGGAGACGTGGCCGAGGGTACCGAAGGCGGCGAGGCGCTTGAGGTCTTTCTGGATGAGGGCGAGCAGGGCACCGTAGACGATCCCGATGGCTCCAAGGGCGAGCATGAGGGGCGCGATGCGGTGGGACTGGCTGGGGAAGATGCCTAAGGAGAAGCGCAGGATGGAGTAGAGTCCGAGTTTTCCGGCGATGACCATCACGGCTGCGGTGGGAGCTTCCGAGACGGCATCGGAGAGCCAGCCGTGCAGCGGGAAGACCGGGACCTTGACCGCGAAGGCTGCGAGGAAGGCGAGCGATGCCAGCCAGAGTGCGGCGTTATTGGAGGAGATGCTGTGGGCGGCGGCCATGCGGGCGAGCTGCGGATAGTCGAAGGTTCCGGTGCGGGCGTAGAGCCAGAGCATGGCGACGAGCAGCAGAGCGGAGGGGATGAAGGTGTAGAGGAAGAACTTGATGGCAGCGCGGCGGCGGTTCTCGGTGCGCCCGAAGGTCGCGATCAGGAGCGCCATGGGGACGAGGGAGAGCTCCCAGTAGGCGTAGTAGAGGAAGAGATCGAGCGAGACGAAGATGCCGAGCATCGCGACCTGCTGGAGCAGGAAGAGGACGTAGAACAGGCGGCGGCGGTTATCGATGGCGCGCCAGGAGATGAGAACGCCGAGGGGCGCGAGCAGACCTGTCAGGACAACGAGCCACATGGATAGGCCGTCGACGCCGACGTGGTAGCGGATGGCGGGGGAGGTGATCCAGGAGGAGTTCTGCTGGAACTGGAAGGTTCCCGCGGGGACGCTGTAGTCGAAGTGAAAGGGAAGATGCAGCGTGAGCAAGAAGGTCAGCAGCGTGACGGCGAGGGCACCCCACTGCTGGATGCGATCGCGGTCGGGCAAGAGGGCGAGGACGATGGCTCCGGCGAGCGGTACGAAGGTCATGATCGTCAGAATGTTATGGTCGATGTTCATCTCGAGAGAGCGTCCGGGTTCCTTATTTGGTTAGTGCAACCAGAGTGAGTGGCCGAAGATCATGACCGCGATGACAGCGGCGGCGCCAAGGGCAAGCCAGCCGGCGTAGGAGCGAATGTTGCCGGACTGAATCCGGCGGGCGAGCGAACCAAGGCCGCGAGCGGTGGCGCCGGCGGTGAAGCCGGATCCGTTGACGAGACCGCCGTCGACGAGGGTTGCGAGGAAGAGGCGTGAGAAGACCAGCAGCGGGGTGACGATGACTGCCTGGTAGATCTCGTCGACATAGAACTTGTTCTCGACGAGGCGGTAGAGAGCGGGGAAGCGGCGCGCGTAAGAGGCGGCGGTTCCGGGCTTCTTGTAGTAAAGGGCATAGGCGATGAAGAAGCCGATGGCGGCGGCGAGGACGGAGATCGCAGTCAGAATGAGTTCAGTGGCGTGCGAGTACTCAGCCTGAAATCCGGTTCCTGCTGTGCCGGCTGAGAAGACCGGATCGAGGAAACGACCGATCTCATCATGGCCGCCGAAGATAGAGGCGATGCCGACCCAACCTCCAGCGAACGAGAGAAAGGCGAGAATGACGAGAGGGCCGAGCATGGTCCATGGTGATTCATGGACGCTATGGGGGTGTGCGATCTGGCCTTCGTCGTGTCCGGCGGCCATGACTTCATGTGTACCCGAATGCAACTGAGCGGCAGCTCCCTGGTTGTGAAGGCTGGGGTGTTCTTCATAACGCGGCTCGCCGAAGAAGGTTTTAAACCAGAGCCGGAACATGTAGAAGGAGGTCATTCCGGCGGTGACGACGCCGACGAGCCAGAGAAGTTTGCCGATGGGGTTATTGCTGATGAAGGCGCGGTAGAGAATCTCGTCTTTGGAGAAGAACCCTGACCATCCTGGGATTCCGGAGATGGCAAGGACGCCCATCGTCATGGTCCAGAAGGTGACGGGGATGCGCTTGCGCAGGCCACCCATGTTGCGCATGTCCTGCTCGCCGGAGAGCGCATGGATGACGGAGCCGGCGGCGAGGAAGAGCAGCGCCTTGAAGAAGGCGTGGGTGAGGAGGTGAAAGATGCCTGCGGCGTAGGCACCGACTCCGCAGGCGAGGAACATATAGCCGAGCTGGGAGATGGTGGAGTAGGCGAGCACGCGCTTGATGTCGTGCTGGACCATGCCGATGCAGGCGGCGAAGAGAGCGGTGGCGGCTCCGATGATGGCGACCACGCCGAGCGCGTAGGGGGAGCGATCGAAGATGGTGTGAGTGCGGGCGACCATGTAGATGCCCGCGGTGACCATGGTGGCGGCGTGAATGAGCGCGGAGACCGGGGTGGGGCCTTCCATCGCGTCTGGAAGCCAGACGTAGAGCGGAATCTGCGCGGACTTGCCGGTAGCTCCTACAACGAGCAGGAGAGCGATGGCGGTGAGGAAGCCGCCCTGCCACTCGGGATGCTGCGAGACGGTGTTGAAGATGGTGGCGAAGTCGAGGCTGCCGAAGTGCGCGACGAGGAGGAACATCGCGAGCAGGAAGCCGAAGTCGCCGATGCGGTTGACGATGAAGGCTTTTTTGCCAGCGTTGGCGGCGGAGTCCTTTTTGAAGTAGAAGCCGATCAGCAGGTAGGAGGCGAGACCAACACCCTCCCAACCTACGAAGAGCAGAAGGAAGTTGGCAGAGAGGACCAGAACCAGCATGAAGAACATGAACAGGTTGAGGTAGGCGAAGAAGCGCCAGTAGCCGTCCTCGTGGGCCATGTAGCCGACCGAGTAGAGATGGATGAGGAAGCCGACGCAGGTGACGACGCCCAGCATGATGAGCGTGAGGTGGTCGACGGTGAAGGCGAAGTCGGCGTGGAAGCCGGAGATGGAGATCCAGGAGTTTCCGAAGAGTGTGACGACGGAGTGGATGGACTCCGGGGCGCCTGCGGCCTTCATGGTGAACCAGAGCCACATCCAGATGCAGGCCGAGAGGAAGGTCGGAATGAGAGCGACCGCGGAGACGAGCGGGCGCGGAAGACGGCGGCCCAGGGTTCCGTTGATGAGGAAGCCGGCGAAGGGAAGCAGCGGAATCAGCCAGAGATAGGAAGCGGGCATAGGTTTAGTTCGAAGACTCTTTTGCTAATTTTTCAATAGGTTGACCTGATCGACGTTCAGGGTCTGGCGTGTACGGAAGATGGCGATGATGATGGCCAGACCGACTGCGGCTTCGGCAGCGGCCACGACCATGACAAAGAAGACGAAGATCTGTCCGGTGATCTGGTGCCACATGTGGGCGAAGGCGACGAAGGTAAGATTGACGGCGTTGAGCATCAGCTCAATCGACATAAAGATAGTGATGATGTTGCGCTTGATGAGGAAGCTGGCAACGCCGATGGAAAAGAGCACGGCGGCGAGGACCAGATACCAGGAGATAGGAACCATTCGCTACTCTCCCTTCTTCTTGTTCTTATTGCGGACCGCGACGGCTGCAGCGGCAAGACCGGCGATGGCGGCGGCGGAGGAGCTGGAGATGGGGGCAAGGTAGCTGAAGTCGACGCACATACTATTGCTCCTTTCGCGCGAGCACGACGGCTCCGAGAATCGCGACGAGGATGAGGATGCTGGTGACCTCGAAGGGAAGCAGGAGATCGCGGAAGAGAACCTGCGAGATCTCGGCGATGTTGTTGACGGCGTTGGTGAGGTGGCTGGTCAGGTCGGTGGAACCGAAGGCCTTGCCGTTAGACAGAAAGACGAAGCTGAGAAGGCAGAAGATCGCGGCTGCTCCGGGGACGCCGGCCATGTAGGCTGCACGGCTGCCGTGGGTACGCTCTTCCTCGCCTGCGTTGAGCAGCATGACGACGAAGACGAACAGCACCATGATGGCGCCGGAGTAGACGATGACCTGTGCGGCGGCGAGGAACTCAGCCCCGAGGGACCAGTAGAGGACCGCGAGCGACATCATGACTACGACCAGCGAGAGCGCCGAGTTGATGGGATGCCGCTGCAGCAGGAAGTTGATGGCTCCTGCGACGGCGAGCAGACCAAAGATGATGAACAGTGCCAGTTGCATGATGCTCCGCAGATTCCTTCTTGAAGTGAATCGCTTGAATCATTCGATACAGCGCAAACTTTTAAGGGCTACCCGTTGATTGTAAAGCAGGTAGCTGGAGGCTCATCCTCGCAGTGCAAGGACGAGGCTGGTAGCGAGGATGTTGAGGATGGCGACGGGAAGCAGAAACTTCCAGCCGAAGGCCATGAGCTGGTCGTACCGGAAACGTGGAACCGTCCCGCGAACCCAGATGTAGAGCAGGAGGAATCCGAGAACCTTGGCGACAAACCAGAGGATCGGGAAGACGGCAGAGAGGATAGGGCCGCCGAAGTTGTCGGGGAGCAGGTGCCCGAGGGGGCTGGTGGGTCCGCCGAGAAAGAGCAGCGTGGCCACGCAGGCGACGGTGATCATATTGGCGTACTCGGCCATGAAGAACATGGCGAACTTCATCGAGGAGTACTCGGTGTGGTAGCCGGCGACGAGCTCGGATTCGGCCTCGGGGAGGTCAAAGGGCGCGCGGTTGGTTTCGGCGTAGGCGGCCATCAGGTAGATGAAGAAGGCGACGATCTGGAAGCCCCCGAAGATGTTCCAGGAGAGCAGGCCGTGGCCGGACTGGCTCGCGACGATGTCGCGGAGCCGAAGCGAACCGGCGCGAAGGACGACCCCGACAAGCGAGAGGCCGAGGGCGAGCTCGTAGCTGATCATCTGCGAGGTGGCGCGGAGCGAGCCGAGCAGAGCGAATTTGTTGTTCGAAGACCAGCCGGAGAGGGCGATGCCGTAGACCCCGATGGAGGTGATGCCGAGGATGACCAGTAGCCCGATGTTGACGTCGGCGATCGTTCCCATGTCGACGCTGATTCCGTTTGCCGTCACATGCGTGACTGCGCCGAAGGGCACGACAGCGATGGAGATGAGCGCGCAGGTGAGCGCGATGATCGGCGCCAGGATGAATAGCAGAGGCTCGGAGGCCAGCGGCATCAGGTCTTCTTTGAGGAAGAGTTTGATACCGTCGGCGAGCGGCTGCAGCAGGCCGAAGGGTCCGACGCGCGAGGGTCCCCAGCGGTTCTGCATGCGGCCAAGAACCTTGCGCTCCAGCAGAACCGTGTAGGCCACAGCCGTGAGCGTGATAACGAGCACGACAGCGATCTTAAGGATCGTAAGCAGCAGGAATGTCTGGAAATCGGTGAGGTGGCTCACGGTTTTAACTATTTACTCCTGTATCGAAGATCATTCTGCTGCGGTGTGGATCTGGATCAGCGGCTCGTTGCCCTGGTACCGCTGCACATCATTAAGGGCGGGCGAGAAGCGGCCCAGCGTTCCCGAGGTAAAGAGCGTATCGCCGGAGGGAAGTACAAGGTCCCGGCGACCGGGTGAGCTCGAAGCTGTGGCTTCCGGTTCGATGTGCTGATCGTTTCCGCTGAGAAGTTGGAGGCGAAGCAGGTTGTAGCCGGGGACGAGGCGCTGGATCTCGTCGAGGATGGCCCAGGGATCGAAGGGCGACAGCTTGGGCTCAAGATTGTTGGCGGTGAGCCAGACTGCGTGACGATCGGCCTCACCGGACTGGGCTCCACGGGACTGGCCCATGTCGGCGCGAAGACCTTTGCCGAAGGGAACCAGAGACTTGATGTCGGCGCCCATCTTGTCGGCGACACGGACGATCATCTCGAAGTCGGTGCGGACGCCGGCGCGGTCGGCTGCCTTCCTTACGAGCTGGAGGTCGCCGTAGCTGTTGGTGACGGAGCCGCCCTTCTCGTAGAGGTTGGCGGCGGGAAGGATGACGTCGGCCAGCTTGGCTGTTTCAGTCATGAACATCTCCTGCACGACGACGAAGGTGTCCTTGAGCGCGGCAGGATCGACGTTGAAGCGCGAGATGGGATTGGAGTTGACGACGTAAAGCGCTGATAAGTCACCGCGTCCCGCCGCCTCGAAGATCTGGAGCATATCGAGACCGTTGGTCGTGGGGGCGTTGTGCTCGGCGAACGGACCGGGAGTGCTGACGGGGACGTAGCCGGGGAGCATGTCGGGCAGCAGACCCATGTCGGCTGCTCCGCGCGAGTTGACGTAGTCGGAGAGCAGGGCAAACTTCGCGCCAGGGATGGTGAGACCGAACTCGATGAGGCGCTTGAGATCGGCGCCGCGAAGCTCGGAGCCGATGAGGATGAGGAGCTTCTCTTCGGCTTTGATGGCATCGCGGAAGGACTCAAGCGCGTTGTTGTCAGCAGCTGCGTTCGAGGCGGAGGCGGCATCACCTGTGAGGTAGGCGGCAAGAGCGCCGTAGCCGAAGGGAGCCAGTCGAAGGAAGGCCTTCGCCTGACGGCGCAGCTTGATCTCATCGGTATTGGCGACGTAGAGGCGAGCCTTGTTCAGGCGGACGTCAGTGCGCAGGTTCCAGGCAGTGCCGGGGGCCTGGTTGGTGGGGTCTCCACCGACGAGGAGCACGGCAGGGTAGCTCTGGGTGTCGCGCCAGGATGCCGTGCGGCCCTGCTGGCCGGCTAGCGCCTGGGCGAAGGTGACGTAGTCCGCAGTGCGGTGGTGGTCGATGTTGTTGGTGCCGAGTACCGTGCGGGCGAACTTCTGAAGGAGGTAGGCCTCTTCGTTGGTCAGGCGATTGCCGCCAATGACTCCGATGGAGGATCCGCCGCGCGCGTCGCGAAGCTCGCGGAGCTTTTTGCCGGCGTCGGCGAAGGCCTCTTCCCAGGAGACTTCCTTGAACTCGCCGTTGGACTGGCGAACAAGGGGAGAGGTGATGCGCTCTGCAGAGTTGGCGAAGTCAAAGGCGTAACGGCCCTTGTTGCAGAGGAAGTCGCCGTTGATGCCGGATTTGTCGCGGTTGTCGCCGCGAACGATCTCGGCGCCGTCGGAGGTGGAGCGTACGCCGAGGGTGGTCTTGCAGCCATCGCCGCAGTGGGTGCAGATGGTGGCGACGTGGTTCATCTCCCACGGGCGGGTCTTGTACCGGTAGGCTCCGGAGGTCAATGCGCCGACGGGGCAGGCATCGATGCACATGCCGCACTGCTCGCAGTCGAGATGCGCGAGGTGGTCAGGGGACAACTGCGCGGGGATGTTGGGGGCGATGACCGCAGAGGAGCCGCGGTTCTGGATGCCCAGCGCGAAGACGTCCATGCCCTCGCCGCACATGCGCACGCAACGGTAGCAGAGGATGCAGCGCGGCCGATCGAAGAAGACGACCGGGGACCACTGCTGCTCTTCGCGGTGGTTCTTGGCTTCGGCGTAGAGACTCTCCCCGGCGCCGTACTTGAAGGTCATGTCCTGCAGCTCGCACTCGCCGCCGGCGTCGCAGACGGGGCAGTCGAGGGGGTGGTTGCCGAGCAGGAGTTGCAGCGTGGCCTTGCGAGCCTGGGCGATCTCCGGGGTCTCGGTGGAGACGACCATGCCCTCCGCGACCGGAGTGGTGCAGGCGGTCTGGAGCTTGGGCATCTTTTCGATGCGGACGACGCACATGCGGCAGGCGGCCTGCAGCGAGAGACCGGGGTAGTAGCAGAAGGCGGGGACTTCAAGGCCGGCGGACTTGCAGGCGTCGATGAGCAGTGTTCCCGCCGGGGCGGTGACTTGTTTGCCGTCTACGGTGAAGGTTACGTCTGGCATGGCTTAGTGCGCTCCCACGAGCTGTTCGACCGTGATGATCGGGGTTCCGGCCTTGTGGCCTTCGATGTAGTCTTCGAACTCCTTGCGGAACTTCTTGACGAAGCCGAGCGTCGGCATGGCGGCCGCATCGCCGAGCGGGCAGAAGGTGCGGCCCATCATGTTCTCGGCGAGGTACTGGACGTTGGCGACGTCCTTCTTGGATCCACCACCGTTGTAGACGCGGGTCAGGGTCTTCTTGATCCAGTCCGTGCCCTCGCGGCAGGGGATGCACCAGCCGCAGGACTCGTGCTGGTAGAAGGCGATGGTACGGAGGGCGAACTCGACGATGGAGACGGTCTCGTCAAGAACGACGATGCCGCCGGAGCCGAGCATGGTTCCGGCCTTGCCCATCTGATCGAAGTCGAGGCCGACGTCGATCTCCTCAGGTAGCAGAACCGGGCAGGAGGATCCGCCGGGGACGACGGCTTTGAGCTTCTTGCCGTCCTTGATGCCGCCTGCGACGTCGTAGATTGCCTTCTTGAGGTTGTAGCCCATGGGCAGCTCATAGACGCCGGGACGCTCGACGTGTCCGGAGATTCCGAAGAGGCGGGTTCCGCCGTTGCGCTCGGAGCCGATCTTGGCGTACTCCTCGCCACCCATAAGAAGGATGTGGGGGGCGGAGGCGATGGTCTCGGCGTTGTTGATGACGGTGGGTCCACCGTAGAGGCCGACGACGGCGGGGAACGGAGGCTTGATGCGGGGAACGCCGCGTTTGCCTTCGAGGGATTCCATGAGGGCGGACTCTTCGCCGACCTCGTAGGCTCCTGCGCCGGACTGGGTGACGATGTCGAAGTCGACACCCGAGCCGAAGATGTTCTTGCCGAGGAAGCCCTTGGCGTAGGCGTCGGCGACGGCCTTCTCCATGATCTTGAGGAGGTAGCGATACTCGCCGCGCAGGTAGATGAAGCCCATCTTCGAGCCGATCGCGAGACCGGCGATCATGGTGCCTTCGATGACGGCGTGGGGGTCGTGCAGGAAGATGACGTGGTCTTTGCAGGTTCCGGGCTCGGATTCGTCGCCGTTGACCAGGACATACTTGGGCTTTTCGGACTGTTTCGGGACGAAGGACCACTTCATGCCGGTGGGGAAGCCGGCTCCGCCACGACCGCGAAGACCGGAGGCCTTCATGGTGTTGATGATCCACTCAGGGCCTTCAGCGATGGCCTTCTGGACAGCCTTGTAGCCGTCGAGCTCGAGATACTTATCGATCTCGGCTGCGCCCTGACCGAAGCGGCGGCTGATGACTTTGACTTCGTCGGGATGAGAGACGAGGGTCGGCATGCTATTTCACGTCCTTTCCCTGGCCGGCGCGATAGGTCTCGAGGATCTCGTCGACCTTGACGGTGGTGAGGTTGTCGTGGAAGTCGTAGTTGACCTGCATCGCAGGCGCCCAGCAGCAGGCTCCGATGCACTCGACCTCTTCGAGGGAGAAGACCTTGTCGGCGGTGACCTCTTTGTGGCCGATTCCGAGTTTGTGCTTGCAGTGGTCGAGGATCTCGTAGCCGCCGCGCAGCATGCAGGAAATGTTGGTGCAGACCTGCACGTTGTACTTGCCCGCCGGTTTGGTGCGGAGCATGGAGTAGTACGAGAGCACGTTGCGGACGTCCAACTCGAGCAGATCGAGGCGCTCAGCGATCTCGGTCACGACGGCGTCGGAGACGTAGCCGACCTCGTCCTGCGCGTAGAGCAGCATGGGAACGAGGGCAGAGCGCTTGACGGGGTAGAGGGTTACCAGGCGGTCGAAGCGCGCGGCGGTCTCGGGAGTGAAGATCGAGTTTGTAATCGTGCTCATTGTGTGACTTCCTGGGCGGTGTGGTGAAGCAGATTCCTCCACTTCGCTACGCTTCGGTCGGAATGACAACCAAAACTCTTAAGACTCACTGTGCATCATCTCCCGCGCCAGTTGTTCGGCGGCAAGGTCCATCTCCTGTGTCTTTCCATCCAGTTTAACCGTTCCATCCTCTTCGAGCGAGAAAGAGGAACGATTTCCTTCGCTGTCTTCGATCTGTTCATGCGTGAAGCGAAGCCAGCGGCCTGCGACACGGAGTGTGATCTCGTCTGCACCGACCTCGACGACTGCGTGATGCCGGCTGTTGAGTCCGTGGGCGGCTGCGTAGGAGCGAAGCAGGGAGGCCCACGAGGTCCAAAGTTCGCGGTGGATGCTTAGGGATGAAATCTCGGTGTTCATGCGAGCACTCACCTCGAGACTAATTCTCCTATTCCAATGACGCAGTGCGTAAGCTCTAGCAAAAGAAATACGGTCGCGACTATACCGAATCGAGTCGTAGCGGGCACCGCCATTGCTCTAAAGTTCCACAAACCGATCAGCAGTGCGGTTGCAATCAGAAAGCTCACTGCTGACAAAGACCGTACTTTCGAGATCCGATAAATGCCCGGAACTATCGTGAAGGTATAGACAAATACCAAGTAGATGAATGTTGTGATGATAGAGAAGATCCAAAAAAAATAAGTTCTACCATTTGACGGCGCGATCGGAGGTCCGTCGGTACTGAGCTCATTTGTTGAGCCGCGCATATGGTGAGTCATCGGTCGATGGCTCCCAGCACAATGTCGATCGATCCGATCACAGCGACGACGTCGGCGAGCAGCCTTCCCTTGCACATGGTCTCGAGCGCCTGCAGGTTCGAGAAGTCTGCGTTGCGCATGTGCACACGGTAGGGCTTGGAGGTTCCGTCGGAGACGACGTAGTAGTTCATCATGCCGTGTCCCGCCTCGACGGAGCTAGTGGCCTCGCCTGCAGGAACTGCAAAACCTTCAGTGACAATCTTAAAGTGATGGATTAAGGATTCCATCTGGGTCTTCATCTGCTCGCGATCGGGCAGGATGATCTTAGGAGCGTCGGCGACGATGCGGCCTTCGGGCATGCCGTCGAGGGCCTGCAGGCAGATTTTGACCGACTCACGCATCTCCTGCATGCGGAGGACGTAACGCGCCCAGACGTCGCTCTCGTTCGAGACGGGGACCTTGAACTGGAACTTCTCGTAGCTGGAGTACGGCATGTCGCGGCGGACGTCAAAGTCGATTCCGGCGGCGCGCAGCGGGGGGCCGGTCACGCCGAGTGCGATTGCGTCCTCAGGCGAGATATAGCCGACTCCCTTGAGGCGATTGATCCAGATGGGGTTGTTCTGGAGGAGCGATTCGTACTCTTCGATCTTCGAAGGGAAGTCGAGGAGGAAGGCGCGAATGGACTCAAATAGACCGAGCGGCGGCTCCAGGCTGACTCCGCCGATGCGGATGTAGCTAGTCATCATGCGCTGGCCGCTGACGGCCTCGAATATGCGCAGAAGCTGCTCGCGCTCGCGGAAGCAGTAGAGGAAGACGGTGAGCGCGCCGATGTCCATGGCGTGCGTTCCCAGCCAGACGAGGTGGGAGTTGATGCGCATCAGTTCGTTGAAGAGTACGCGGAGCCACTGCGCCTTCTCGGGAATCTCGAGATCGAGCAGCTTTTCGACCGCGAGAGCATACGCCGTGTTGTTGATCATCGGCGCGAGATAGTCGATGCGGTCGGTCAGTGGAACGACCTGCTGGTAGAACTTGGCCTCGCAGGTCTTCTCGATACCGGTGTGCAGGTAGCCGATGTCGGGGGCGAGCGATACGACGGTCTCGCCGTCGATCTCAAGCACGAGACGGAGCACACCGTGGGTGGACGGGTGCTGCGGTCCCATGTTGATGATCATGGTCTGGTCGGCTATCGGGTCGTTGCCGTGATGGCGTCGCTCGGCATCGGCGATGACATCTTCGATACCGGGATTGATCTGGTCTGGAGCGGCGATGGGTGCCATTAGCGGTAGCCCTCCACGGGGTAGTCCTTGCGCAGGGGATGCCCCTGCCAGTCTTCGGGCATCATGATGCGACGCAGGTTGGGATGGCCGCTGAAGTGGACGCCGAAGAGGTCGAAGATCTCGCGCTCATAGAAGTTTGCCGCGGGCCAGTTCGGCGTTAGGCTGTCGATGACTGCATCGTCCCCGGCAAGCCGTACCACGACGCGTACCCGGCGCTTCATGCCGAGCGAGAGGAAGCTGTAGCTGATCTGGAAGCGCGGCTCCGACGGATACCAGTCCACGGCGGTCACGTCTTCAAAGAAGTTGAAGCCGGCGCGCCTCAAGGCCTCGGAGGCCGTGACGATACTCTCGCGGGCGACCGTAAGGGTCAGCTCGCCGCGATCGTACTTAGCGTCGGTGGCGAGATCCCGCAGCGCTTTGACGGCGGGGTCTTCCGGCAGGGCCTCGAATACGGCCTCAGTACCAAAAACTGCGGGGTCCATTAAAGATCTCCCTTATCGGTGGACCAGTCGAGGATGCCTTTCTTCCAGACATAAAACAGGCCCACGGCTACAAAGCCGAGGTAGACGAGCATCTCGTAGAAGCCAAACATCTTCGAGCCGGTGATCTGGGGAAGACGGCGGAAGATAACTGCCCAGGGGAGCATGAAGACGGCTTCTACGTCGAAGAGGATGAAGAGCATGGCGACCATGTAGAACCGGACGGAAAAGCGTCCGCGGGCATCGCCAACAGGGTCCATGCCGCACTCGTAAGGTCCGAGCTTGGTGCGTGAATTCTTATGCTTGCCGATCAGGAACGAAGCCCCTACCATTCCACACGCAAGACCAAGAGCTACCAAGATTTGCAGCACGAGCGGAAGATAGTTCCAGATGTAGGGATAATTGTGCATGACCACCTTCGACTCTAGTTTTGTGGCTGTTTAGTGTCAAGCCAGAGGGCTGTTTGTGCGGCTATCGAAGCAGTCGTGCGTAGGCGTCGATGATACGATCTCCTACCTGCGCGGCCACCAGTCCTCCGGCCGCCAGGAAGCTCCCAAAAGGGAGTTTTGAGGCTGCATTGGCACGACCGCGCACGACCAGGTAGACGGCATAGATGCTGGCCGCAAATACCCCGAAGAAGAGCGACAGCATTGCCGGCCAGAAGCCGAGAAGGGCAGCGATCATGGCGAGCATCTTGGCGTCTCCCAGCCCCATGCCTTCCCGGTGACGCAGGGCGCGGTAGAGCCAGCGGATGAAAAGAAGGAGGAGACCGGCTCCAAGGGCAGCGAAGATGCGCCCTCCGATGAGGGCCTCGGGTCCGGTGAGAAAGACATTCCCGTTCTCGGTTGCGGCACCGACGCTGGTCAGCTGGATACTGTGGGCGGGCAGAAGTACCTCGCCCTCCGTGGGGCCGAGAAAGACAGCTTGGGCGCAGATCAGGAGGAGACCCAGGAAGATTCCCGTTATCGTAAACGAATTGGGGAGCAGACCCTTCTGCCAGTCCATCACCATCAGGCCGATCAGAAGAAAGCCGAGGATGGTGATCCCGAGATTCGCGATGATGGCGAAGGGAGCATACGAAGACGGCGCTGTGTGGGAGGCAAAGTAGAACTGCAGCACGGTATGAAGGCGTGCCGCCTGGATGGTGAACCAGATTGCTGTCGCAAGCTCCACCACCGGGTAGCGCCAGGAAATGGGCTGTCCGCAGCTGCGGCAACGGGCACGCAGGAGAAACCAGCTGAGGACGGGGATATTGTCGTGCCAGCGGATAGGAGACTCGCACTCCGGACAGTGAGAGCCGGGGCGAACGAGCGACGCCTTTTGCGGCAGACGCGAGATGCAGACATTGAGGAAACTGCCAAAGATGAGGCCGAGAAGGAAACCAGCTGCTTCGTAAACGATGCGCAAGCTCACAGGGAAAGTATACGGCTGTTATCAGAAGTCGACGTGCATGCGGACTGCTTCGACCAGAACGGGGCCGCGATCCTTGTTGTAGCCGGGATGATTGATGAACTGCAAATTGAGCGCGTAGTACAGACCGCGCCATGCATGCAGGTTGTAGTAGCTCTCGAGGATATCTTCGCGGGCGTAGTTCAGTTTGCCATCACCCAGGAGGAAGCCGAGGCCGCCATAGCGGAGATAGTTCTGGTGGTCGCGCTTGATGGCATTGGAGACGAACGCGACGCCGATTTTGTCATTAGGACGGCTGAAGCCGCGTCCGGAATAATCGCCTCCCAAGGCGACGGTCTGGTCGACTTCGGTGTAGGCGTAGGACTCGTGCTGGCCTTCGTTCCAGCCGAAGCGCAGAAAGGCCCGGAGGTTCGGGGTGAGCTCCTGCTCGGCGTTGAGCCCGAAGCCGTATTTGACGGAGCTGAACTTTGCATGGGCGGCGACGTCGGGGGTCTTGTCCTGACCGGAGAGATAGGCGTTCACCGCATCCCGATACAGCCCCATGTTGGCATGGTTGACGAAGCTGAGCACGCGAACGGTGCCCTTGCGCTCTGGAGCGACGAGGTGACCCAGAAGGGACTTGCGCAGCTCGAACTCGAAGTTCTGGCCGCTCGCGCGACTGAAGGCCCAGTCAAGATCGATCCCGTTGGCGACGGTGGGCATGGCTGCAAGAGCGTAGCGAGCCGACCAGGAACGGTCGTGATATTCGAGCACGGCACCGTAGGTGTAACCACGGGTGTCTGCGGCGTAGTCCCAGGCTCCGTTGTTGTCGACCGTCCAGTTGAGGAACTGGAGGTGGCTGTCCGAGCCGATGGAGTTGATGTCGAGATAGTCCGGCAGGCTCATCTTTCCGACGTGCAGCTCGAAGCGGCGCTCCGGGAGCTGGCTTGAGAGGGAATAAGGTGTGCGGTCCGCCTCGGTGAGTTTGTCGGTCAGGCCGAGGACCTGGTGAATCTGGACCCGGGCGAGGTAGGGTTTTGAACCGAGGTTGGGGTTGCGAACCACGTCCAGGTTGGTGAAGCCCGCCAGACCGAGGGCCTGACTGATGCCGCGTCCCCCGGCAGATTCGAAGTCAACGATAGCGTCGGTAGCATAGCGCGGATTGCGATTGAGCTGGAGCCCGAGGAAGAGAGTGCCGACCAGAGAGGTCTTGTACTCGCCGCGGCTCTGCAGGCTGTTCGGACCGTCGTAAGGGGAGTGAAACGGCGCATGGGCCTGGAAGACGATATTAGCCTGCCCGGCCACGTAGAAGGGCAGCGTGTCGGAGTGGGGAAACATCGTCGTTGCGATGGATGGAGCCTCGGGAAGTGGGTTGCCATCCGGTCGCTGAGCCATCAGGGCAGCGCCGGAAAAGAGGCTGAGATACAGCAGATGTCGAGTGATGGATTTGTGGCGCATTTCGAGTATGGTGATCTTCCCGTCTGGTCGTAAAAGGATGAAGAATTTGTAAGTGGCGCCTGGATGTGGTCGGTAATGGTGTGGATCAGCGGAAGACCTGAATCAGCAGCCAGGCGTTCAGGCCAGCGATGAGGAGAGCCACGATCCAGCTGAGGACGGTGACCCAGCGGCGGTTGACGAAGGGGCCCATCAACGTCGGATCGCTGGTGAAGCGAACGAGCGGAAAGACGGCGAAGCTCAATTGCATGCTGAGAATGACCTGGCTGAAGACCAGCAGGCGTCCGGTTCCGGAGCTTCCATAAAGCGCGGTGACGATGACGGTGGGGACGACAGCGACCAGGCGGGTGATCAGCCGACGCTGCCAATTGGGAAGGCGCAGGTCGAGGAAGCCCTCCATGACGATCTGACCGGCGAGAGTTCCGGTGACGGTGGAGTTCTGGCCCGAGGCGAGAAGAGCGAGCGCGAACATCATGCTTGCCCCGGTGAATCCCAGCAGTGGAGTCAGGAGCTTGTAGGCGTCGCCGATCTCCGCCACCTCGGTATGGCCGCTGCGGTGAAAGACGGCTGCGGCCACGATGAGGATGGCCGCATTGATAAACAAGGCAATGGTCAGGGCACCGGCGGAGTCGAAGTTGGCTAGCCGGATGGCCTCGCGTTTGCCGGCCGTCGTCCGAGGATAGCTTCGAGTCTGAACGATGGAGGAGTGCAGGTACAGGTTATGCGGCATTACCGTCGCTCCAAGGATGCTGATTGCGATGTACAGCATCTCCGGGTCGCGGAGGACGGCACGCGAGGGGACAAAGAGATGATGCGCGATGGGCAGCCACTCCGGCCGGGAGAGGATGATTTCAACTCCGAAGAGAACGGCGATGGTTCCGATCAGCACCATGACGAAGGCCTCCAGGTAGCGGAAGCCGCGGTTCTCGAGCAGCAGGATCAGAAAGACATCGAGGCTGGTGATGATGACTCCGACGATGAGGGGGAGTCCGAAGAGCAGCTGGAGGGCGATGGCGGAGCCGATCACCTCGGCCAGATCGCAGGCGGCAATGGCGATCTCGGCGAGGATCCACAGACCGATGTTCACAGGCCGGCTGTAGCGGCTCCTGCATGCCTGCGCAAGGTCGTGCTCGGAGGCCACGCCGAGCTTGAGGGCGAGGCTCTGCAGAAGGATCGCCATCAGGTTGGACGCCATGATGACGAAGAGAAGGGTATAGCCGTACTTCGAACCTGCGGCCAGATCGGTGGCCCAGTTTCCGGGATCCATGTAGCCGACGGCAACCATGAAGCCGGGCCCGATAAAGCCTGCGGCGCGCCGCCAGAGCTGGTGCGACTCTGAGATGCGAACACTGGACTGCGAACCTGCGAGCGAGGTGCGAACCGGGGCCTTGTTCTCAGTCGAAATGGGAATAGTGGTCTCCATCGCAGGGGATGACTCTTTATAGGAGTATGCCACAATACATTAACTACGGTTAACTAAAAATTCTGAGGCTAAGTTATTTCAATTTCACCCACACCTTATCGGCCGCAGGGCCTCCCAGCGTAAATGCTCCGGAGGGAGTTTTGATGGACAGGGTCTCATCGTAGTTTTTCGCCGTGACACGGACGGTCGCCTGGGGATCGACACCTAGATTGTGGAGGAAGAGCAGAAGCCTGGGGTCGCGTTCGTACAGGCTAGCGACGATGTAGTCGGTCCCTTCTTCTGCTTCCGATAGTTGCAGCAGACCACGTTTTTTCCTCCGCAGCGGGTTCTCCGGCAGGACGGAGTTTCCGTGCGGACAGGTGCCGTGCTCCCCAAGTTTCTCGATCAGCTTCGCTTCGAACGCGGGAGATACGGCATGTTCCAGGCGCTCTGCCTCGTCGTGGATCTGGTACCACTCCATGCCGAAGACCTCGGAGAGCATGCGTTCAATGAGGTGGTGGCGAAGCGCGGTCCTGTAGGCGGTCTCTTTGCCTTTGGCGGAGAGCTGCAGGGTTCCGTCGTCCTTTACCAGAACGTAGCCGTCACGCTTCAGCCGCTTGAGGGCCATCGTGACCGCCGGCGCAGAGACAGACAACCAGTGGGCCAGCGTCGCGGAGATGACGTGCTGGCCCTCCGATTCCGCCTCGAGAATCGCCTTGAGATAGTCTTCCTTCGATACGGTGATGGAATCTTTCATTGAACCTGGCGTTAAAGTGAAATGGCACTAGCTAATTAACTATAGCTAATGCCACCAATGAACCGTGATGGTCGAGAAGATTTACCGGGACTTTGCTCCGACTGCAACCAGGCCTACACCGGCGACCAGCGCAATGGTGCTCAGAATTGGAGAGATGGGCACGGTCTCTTTCTTGTCGTGGGAGATCTGGATAGGACCGGCATCGACATCCTTATGCTGGTGCGTAAAGCTGAAGCCGCCAGTTGCAAAACCGATAATGCCAAGCAGAATCAGGACAATTCCTATGATGGTTGCTGGTTTCATCTTCTCGGAGAACCTTTCTAGGCAAGAGTTTGAGGACAGGAGCAGGGTTTCTCTGGTCGTTCCTGCATCGTTATAGGTGCGATGCCCGCTTGTTGGAGCGAGATGTATCCCCAGCATTTCAAGAGGTGGCCTCCGAACTTGATCCGACAACGCCGGAGTAGTAATCTACGGATACACGGGAAAGGAGGATGATCCAGCCTATGAAATCTGACAGTTCGAGTTCGATCCATGTACGTGAGGTGACTGAGGCTTAGAGCGTCCCTGCTCTTGGTCCTGGCGATCTTCAGTAAACTCGCTGAAAGTACTCCGCCGAGGTAAGTCCGGGCATTGGACGCCTCAGGTCAATCTCAACAGTTCACCGGCAACGCCTGCAGCTCTACGGAGCGCGGGCCGTTCGCATTTGGTCTTAGAATGAAGTTATGACACCTCTGGTAATTGCAGGGCGAGCGTTTCAGTCGCGGTTGATTGTAGGAACAGGGAAGTACAAAGATGGCCCGGAGACGCAGGCCGCGATCGAAGCCTCCGGGGCGGAGATGGTGACAGTGGCGGTGCGCCGCGTGAACCTGGACCGGTCCAGCGAGTCGCTGCTGGACTATATCGATCCGCAGCGCTACTTTCTGCTGCCAAATACGGCAGGCTGCTACACCGCCGAGGAGGCCATCCGTGCAGCGCGACTGGGCCGCGAGGTGGGACTCTCGGACTGGGTAAAGATCGAGGTGATCGGGGATCTGGCGACGCTCTATCCCGACATCCAGGCGACGCTCGAAGCTACTCGGGTTTTGGTAAAGGAAGGCTTTACAGTTTTACCGTATACCTCTGATGACATTGTATTTGCTAAAAGATTGATCGATGCCGGTGCGGCTGCAGTCATGCCCCTGGGAGCTCCTATCGGGAGCGGGCTGGGACTGCAAAATACGGCTAATCTCCGGATTCTGCGCGAGCTGATCACCGAGGTCCCGCTGATTGTCGATGCGGGGGTTGGAACGGCATCGGATGCGACCCTCGCGATGGAGCTGGGATTCGATGGCATCCTGATGAACACGGCGATCGCCCAGGCGAAGGACCCTATCCTGATGGCCGAAGCGATGCAGCACGCCGTGCTCGCGGGACGTCAGGCATATCTCGCTGGAAGGATGCCGAAAAAGCTCTATGCCACGGCGAGTTCGCCGCTCGAAGGCATCTCCCGGTAATCCGTGGTGGTGCCAGGTTCGACAGTCCGGATGGACAGGGAAATGAAGTAAACTTCGCCCATGCGCGTCTTCGGAATCGACTGCGGTACGGAGTTCACCGGTTATGGTGTGGTCGAGGTGGATTGCGACGCGCGGATGCCAAAGCTGACGCAGGTCGCCTCGGGAACCATCCGGCTGAACAAGAAGCAGAAGACTCCGCTGCGGCTTTCGCAGGTGTATACCGAGCTAACCGCCGCGATGGCGGTGCATCAGCCCGATATTGTGGCCATCGAAGAGGTCTTCTTCTCCGCGAACGCCAAATCAGCGCTCAAGCTCGGGCAGGTACGCGGGGTCGCCATGCTCGCGGCAGCGAGTCTGAACCTGGATGTCGTCGAGTATGCCCCTCTGAAGATCAAGAGCTCCGTTGTGGGATATGGCCTGGCAGGCAAGGAGCAGGTGCAGTTTATGGTGACCCGGCTGCTGGAACTTGAGCAGGCTCCGGACTCTGCGGATGCCGCCGATGCTCTCGCCGTCGCTATCTGCCACATCCATACTGCCCAGACGCTTACGGCCCAGGGTGCCGGACGATGAAGATCCTTGCCGCGGTCTTGACGTTGACCAGCGCCTGCTTTGCGCAGACCGTTGCTACCGCTGCCGGTCAGCCCGCCGCGTCTGAGGCTATCCCCGCAGGTCCCGAGGTAAGTTTTCAATTCGAGAGAATCGGTCTTCCGGTTCCAAAGTTCACAATTGTGGTGCACGAGGACGGGACCGGAAGCTATCAGGCGCAGCTCGCGGCCGTTAGTGCCGGTGCGGGGCAGACGTCCACTGCCGGACCGCCGGTTAATAAAGCGATCAAACTGAGCTCTCCGACCACACAGACGATCTTCAACACCGCACATGCGCTGGATCGCTTCAACATCGAGTGCGAGTCGAAGGCGAAGAATATTGCGAACACCGGTAAAAAGACTCTCAGCTACAAGGGAGCGGACGGGCAAGGCTCCTGTCTCTATAACTACTCGGAGAACAAGAGCGTAGCCCAGCTTACGGATACCTTCCAGGCGATCGCCTTCACCATGGACGAAGGCCGAAAGCTTGAATTCCTTCACCGGTTCGACCGGCTCGGCCTTTACTCGGAGATGGATGTGCTGAGCCACGAGGTTCAGGAGAAGCGAGCGCTGGAGCTGGGGAACATTGCACCTGCCCTCAAAGCGATCATCGCCGACGAAGCGCTGATGCAGAGGGTTCGGGAGCGCGCCGCGCATCTACTGGCGGAAAGCGAAGAGGTATCGCGCTAGCCTCCGTCGGAGTCTAGAAGTCTACGAGGAGAGGTGGCGGAGGGAGCGATAGAGCTCTGCCATAGTCTCCAGCGTCAACGATTCAGCGCGTGCCTGCCGGGGGACCGTGTCTGGCCAGAGGGCTGCGAGGTCCGGCGATGAGTATCCCGCCGCTCGCAGATTATTCTCCAGCGTCTTGCGTTTCTGAGCGAAGCTCTGCTTCAGGAAGGTGTCGAATCCCCTGGGATCCACCTGTAGTTCGGCGAAACGCGGCGCGAAGTCCATTCTGAGAACGCTCGAATATACCTCCGGCGGCGGTGAGAACGCCGATGGAGGCAACGTGAAGAGATAATCGACCCTGGCGTTCATCTGTGCCGTGGCGGAGAGCAGGCCATAGTCACGCACGCCGGGTCTGGCCGAGACGCGCTCGGCCACCTCCCGCTGCATCATGACTACGGCACGGGAGAGCAGACCCGCCGCTCCCGCGCTGAAGAGTTTCAACAGAATGTCCGAGGTGATGTAGTACGGCAGGTTTCCTACGACGTCTGTAGTCTCACCAGCCGGAATGAGGGCGGTCAGGTCTGCCTTCAGGACATCGATTTCGACTATCTGCACGTTGGGCTGCGTGGCAAACCGCTGAGCGAGGGCCGGAGCCAGTTCTCGGTCCAGTTCCAGGGCGATAAGCCGGCCGGCCCGTGCAGCCAGAATCTCAGTGATCGCACCTCGGCCGGGACCGATCTCGATGACGGTCCGCTGGCGTATGTCGCCGAGAGCATCGACGATGGAGTGCCGGGCCCGGTCGTCGACCAGGAAGTTCTGCCCGAGTTTTGGTTTGCGTTTCATGGCTTCCGAAGCCCGTTACGTGCTTTCTGCATCTCTTTGTATAGACTAACGTTTTGGTTTGAAAAGAAGAGGGAGATGGCATGCATATCGTGTTTGCGGCTTCGGAGTGCACACCCTGGGCGAAGACCGGGGGACTGGCGGATGTGATCAGCGCCCTGCCGAAGACCCTGGTGAAGATGGGTCACAAGGTGCATGTCTACATTCCGTACTATCGCCAGGTCGCAAAGGCAGTCTCCAATGCTTCTGTTGTTCTACCGAGCGTGACGGTGCCGTTTCCGTCTTACAATCGCTTCGCTCGCCTTCTGGATGGAGGAATCGTCGACGGTGTGCAGATGTACTTTGTTGACGTTCCCGAGTTGTTCGACCGCGAGAGCTTCTACGCCACTCCCTCAGGAGATTACCCGGACAATGCGGAGCGTTTTGGGGCGTTCTGCCGCGCGGTGATCGAGGCGACCAAGGTTATCGGGGTTCCGGATGTGTTCCATGTACACGATTGGCAGGCAGCGATGACGGCGGTCATGCTGCGGTCGATCTATTATTTCGATCCGGTGTTTCGGAATGTTCCCGCTGTCCTGACCGTCCACAATGCGGGGTACCAGGGATGGTTTCCGCCTCGCACCATGGAGACGCTGCTGCTGCCGTGGGAGATGTTCACGATGGATAAGCTGGAGCAGTTCGACAAGGTTAATTTCCTGAAGGGCGGGGTGGTGTATTCCGATGCCATCACTACCGTCAGTCAGACGTACGCGCAGGAGATCCAGACACCAGAGTTCGGCAATGGACTTGAAGACACCTTCCGGCGTCGGTCCGGAGATCTCTTTGGCATCCTCAATGGTGCCGATTACGGGGAGTGGGATCCCGCCATCGATCCCTATATTGCCGCTCACTACACGGCAGACAAACTGGATGGAAAGCGGGAGTGCAGACGGGATCTTCTACACGCCTTCCGGTTTGAAGACGTCGACGAGCAGACCGCAGTGATCGGTGTCGTGTCACGATTCGCCACCCAGAAGGGAATCGACTTTATCGTCGATATTCTCGACCGGCTGTTGCAGGAAGATGTCGTCCTCGTGATGCTGGGGAACGGTGAGGAGTACTACGAGCGTCTGTTGACGGAGATGGCTGATCGATACCCCACCAAAATGCGTGTGCAGGTGAAGTTCGACAACGTGATGGCGCATAAGATCGAGGCCGGATCGGATCTCTTCCTGATGCCTTCGCGCTATGAACCCGGCGGCCTGAACCAGATCTACAGCCTGAAGTACGGAACGATTCCCGTGGTTCGCGCCACCGGCGGTCTAGAGGACTCAATCGACGAACCGGTCGACGGCCGCGGCAACGGCTTCAAGTTCTCGGGATATGACTCGAACGGTCTCCTGGATGCCGTGCAGCGGGCGCTGACGGCGTTCCAAGATAAGAAGACCTGGAGGGCCATGATGAAGCGGGCGATGGAGCAGGACTTCTCGTGGGACAAGCCCGCCCGCGAGTACGTGCGAGTCTATGAGCGGGTGATTCAGAACCGCAGCTAGGCCACCCGGCTTCGTCGGCGAAAAGCGAAGTGCAGCGGAATTCCGCAGAGGATGATGAGGGTTCCGATGATGGAGTTCCGGGGCTGGTCTGCAAAGGAAAAGACCAGCAGCACTATTGCCGCTGCGATGAACAGGAGCGGCAGCACAGGGTATCCCCACACGCTGTAGGGCCGGATGATATCGGGCTCGCGGCGGCGGAAGACGAAGACGGTGCTGGCCGTCAGCGCATAAAAAAACCACTCCGCGAAGATGGCGAGAGAGAACAGCGCCTGAAAACGTCCGATGACAAGCAGCAAAAGGGAACTGAGAACCGCCTGAAGGATCAGCGAGGTGGACGGGGTGTGAAATTTAGGGTGCACATAAGCGAGCTGACGAAAGAACAACCCGTCATGCGCGGCTGCAAAGGGGACACGGGCTCCTGAGAGCGACGATCCCACGAAGGTGGCGCAGATACTTACCGCCATCCCGATGGAGACCAGCCCGGCGCCCCAGTTCCCAGCGATCATGCGCAGCGCATCCGCCGCGGGACGGTCGGCGCTCGCAATCGTAGCTGCGGGCATGACGTACTGGATAGCTGCGTTCGTGAGCATATACATCGCTCCGACGATCGCGACTCCGCCGACCAGCGCGAGGGGCAGACTCCGCTGCGGTTTCTGTACCTCACCGGCCATCTGGGTGACATCGCTCCAGCCGTCATAGGCCCAGAGCGCCGCGATCAGCGCGATCATGAAGCCGGAGAATCCTCCGCGCGCCCCGGTGAACTCGGTGGCGAAGTTATGCCAGGATCCGTGGCTTCCTCCTGCGCCGAAGCAGAACCCGGCTATGACCACGATCAGCAGAATCTTGAGCCAGGTGAGTGCAAGCTGCACGTTGCCGGATTTGCGTGTACCGAGAATATTGAGGCCGGTGATCAGCCACGTCATGGCGATGGCGAAGACCTGGCTCCACAGCAGAGGTCCCACCGCCCGGTGTTCGAAGAAGTAAAAGACCGGGAAGGTTGCCAGCACGCGCGCCAGCCCTGCCGCAATGGTGGCAATCGATGCCGGTTTGGCGATGGTGATCCAGGTCCACATGTAGAGGAAGCCGACCAGGTCGCCGTAGGCCTCGCGCAGAAAGGCGTACTCGCCGCCGTACCTGGGGCGCAGCGCTGCGATCTCGGCGTAGGTCATCGCCCCGAATAGCGACAACAGTCCTCCGACGATCCAGACGGCGTACACCATGCCGGAGGAGCCAACCGCAGCCATCATCTCTCGCGGCACAAGAAAGATTCCGCTGCCGATGATGATCCCGACGACGATCGAGGTAGCATGCGATGCGTTCAGGACGCGCGGAAGTTCCGTCTGTGGCTGCTCTTTGACTTGCATGGGTTGCTCGGAGAGTAGCACAGAGACCGAGCCGCTTCGCCAGGGAAGTGTCAGAAGTAATGTTTGTACTTCAGCCAGTTGTTCTCTGGAGACTGCACGCTCTGGCAGCCGTGAAGCAGGTAGATACGCTTGTGCTCGAAGGGCATCGACAGTGGGTGATCCATGGTCGCGGCAACTTCGACCTGTCGGCAGAGCCTCTCGAAGTGCTGCGGCTTATCGCCGGAGATTACGATCAGCACCTGTCCTCCGACTCCACGCGGTCCCCACAGCCAATAGGTGTTATGGCCGCTTACAATAGGCGGCAGACCGCGACCGAGGAAGTCCAGCGCACCAGCCTCTCCGTAGTTATCCGCGAGAATTCCCGCGTGCGAACGATCCTCCGGGGAGAGGTGCTGGACGATTGCGCTTACCTTATCCACCTCCTCCTGCCAGCCAAAGCGGTCGGCATAGAACTGCGGAAGGATGCCGCTGGATTCGTTCTCACTGTTGCTCGACTGATCGTAAAGATGAAGAGCTTTCGCGTAGGCGACCCACTGCAGCGGGCGCATGACAGGGATCGCCATCGGTAAAATCAGCAACCCGGTCAGAACGAGAATTGCCTCGTAAAGCGGAAAGGCGAACGCACGGTTATGTCGAACAGCCGATCGTTCGCGGAAGCGTTGCTCCCACGCTATGCCGCCCGCCGCGAAGAGGATGGGATAGATCGGCACGACGTAGTAGTCCTTGGCATGGAGCGCCATCATGCTCGCGAGAAAGATTAGATAGGTGTAACCGAGAAATCTCCAGGTCTTCGCTGTCCGATTGAGCAGGAGCCACAGAAGTCCCCAAGCCCAGATGAGAATCGAGACCGGATTGAGGTTCTGGACCTGCTTGACGAGAAAGGGAAGAGAGGCAAGCGCTACGTTCTTATTTCCGACCCGTCCATTGTGAAGAAACTCCAGCGTCGGCCAGTGGTTTGCGATCTGCCATATCAGATTGGGGAGTGCGATCAAAACCAGGAGCGCGATTCCAATAGCGCTCCAACGGGTAAAGAGAACCCGGCGTTCCGGAGTGAGCAACAGCCCCAGTAAGAGCGCAATCAGGAAGAATGTCATCGAGGGTTTATTGAGCAGGCCGATCCCGGCGGAGATTCCGAATGCAATCCAGCACCACCGCTGCGAATATCCGCGGATCTGCAGGATAAGCGCCAGCAGGCCTCCCATCCAGAAGATGGATTCGAAGGAGTTCATCGAGAGAAAGCTGTCCAGGCCGAGGTACTGAGGTGCCAGCAGCACACCCAGCATCGCGAGCGCCTGTGCAGGCCGGCGTCCACCGAGAGACCAGGCCAGGAGCCCGGTCAGCAGTACCCGCATCGCTCCCGCAGCCGCCGATAACAGGCGGATTCCCGCCAGCGAGTGCCCGAAGAGGGTCTCGGCGATCCGCGCCTGCATCGCTACGATCGGGCCGTGATCGACATAACCCCAGGCCAGGTGGCGGCCGCACATCAGGTAATAGAACTCATCCCGGAAGTAGCCCCAGCCGATGTGGGCCTCCCAGAGATTAGTTCCGATATGCAGGCCCAACTTGATGAGGGCAAATAGCAGCGCCAGCCGCAGAGCGTCGCCTAGAGAGCGGTCCATCGGGCGCACCACGGTGGTGGGCGCAGTTGCGGTAGACATAAGCAGGTTCTCCCCAATATGGTTCGTCTACTATTTACGGAATGGGATCGTTTTCGTTCCCTGCGTCTAACATAGCGTTGTTGATCAAATCGGCCCGATATCAGTGAAATTTGTGGGGTGAAGTATGGACTGGACTCCTGGAGGGCTCAGTAACGATGTCGAAGACAGGCGGGGATCTTCCGGCGGCTTCGGCGGCGGCGGAATCGGAATCGTTGGCTTTATCTTCCTGGTCATTATCAGCCTGATAACCGGGCGCAACTATATTGGCAGCTATCTCTCTGGCGGTGGTCATGTAGCCACCTCCAACAGTAGACCGGCGGCATCCTCCCCCGCGGAAGATCGCTCCGCCCAACTTGTCTCCTTCGTGCTCGATGACGTTCAGCAGGAGTGGGAGAAGTTGCTTCCGGAGCAGGCGAATCGGCCCTACCGTCATGCCAAGCTTGTGCTCTTCCGCAACTACACGCGATCAGGCTGCGGTACTGCGCAGTCACAGACAGGACCGTTTTACTGCCCGGCCGATGAGAAGGTCTATATCGATCTCGGCTTCTGGGATGAGCTTCACCGCATCGGCGGAAGCACGGCTGACTTTGCTCAGGCCTATGTGATCGCTCATGAGCTTGGCCACCACGTCCAGAACATCCTCGGCATTGAAAACCACATGCGTCAGCTGCAGTCGCGCGACCCTGAGGCGAGGAATCAGCTCTCCGTCATGCTGGAGCTCCAGGCCGACTGCCTGGCAGGCGTCTGGGCTCATACTGCGGCCCAGCGCGGCAAGATCGACGAGTCCGACGTGAGAGATGGTCTCAGTGCCGCCGCAGCGGTTGGCGACGATCATCTGCAGAAGATGTCGCGAGGCGCAGTTTCGCCGGATAGCTTTACCCATGGAACCTCCGCACAGCGGCAGACCTGGTTCACTCGTGGGCTGCAATCAGGCGATATCAATCACTGCAACACTTTCAGCTCGGCTTCGGGCGGAGGGCTGTAGAGGCGGCCAAGTTCTTTAGGGTCAGAAATATCTATTTCGGTTCAGGACGGCCATCGGGTACGATGGTTCACGCATGCGGCCACTTCTCCTTTTACTAATGATCCTTAGTTTTTGCGGGTTTTCTTCAGCGCAAACCCAGGCTTCCATCGATCGAATGTACGTCTTTGGCGACAGCTACTCGGACTCCGGCAGGGGCTGGGTAGATAGCGACGGCCCTACGGCGGTGGCCTATCTGGCCCACAGGATGGGGCTCACCCTGGTTCCCTCCAATGCACATGACGCGGCGGAGAAGAGTCTGAACTTCGCGGTCAGCGGGGCTCCGACAGGGGAGAGTCCTGGACACATCGTGCCGAATGGCTGGCTGGGGCTGGGAATGAAGAACCAGGTCGCAGAGTTCGTCGCGAGAGTTCACGACGGATCGATAGTTTTTGACGCCGACACGACTCTTTTCTTTATCGCCGGCGGCCTCAACGACAAGCGCATCTCAACCGACCAGACGGTGGCAAATCTTGAAGGCGAGATTCAGGCTCTCTATGACGCGGGAGCACGCCATTTTCGTCTGGCTATCCTGCCGGAGGCCATCCCTGCCTTCAGCGAGGTGGCAACGCGGCTAAATCCTGCAATCCGAACCATCCCGGCTGCCATGGCTCCGAAGCTGAAGGGTGCGGACATTCGGCTAAGCCAATGGGGCGCATACTTTGATCGTGTTATGACAGACGCGCCCAAATATAAGATCACCGATACGACCGACCAGTGTGCGGGCAGAGCGATCTTCAACGAAGACTGCACGCCATGTGCGAATCCGGCCAGTCACTTCTACTATCACAAGAACCATCCCTCGACCGCGGTTCACAGGATCGTCGGCGACATGCTCTACAGGGAAATTGCGAACCCGAGGGAGATTGCGGGATCTAAGGAAGCACATTGAGCGCCGCGCCGGATTGAGGCGCCTCTGCAGCAAAGTAACGGCGGATCTTTTCCGCCGTTGCGCTGTTAACGACCGCGGTGAGCGCGTCCGGCGTCTTCTCCGCAGCCTGCCGCACCGCGCGAACCGACCCGAAGTGTTCCAGCAATCGTTGCCGCGTACGCGGACCGACGCCGGGAATGGACAGCAGCTCCGAGTCTCTGTCCCTCATCTCGCGGCGTTTGCGGTGATAGGTAATCGCAAAGCGGTGAGACTCATCGCGAATCTTCTGGACCAGGTGCAGCACAGGGGAGCGCCGATCGAGAACGACAGGATCGCTCTCCTGCCCGTAGACGTAGATAATCTCCTCACGCTTGGCGATCGATGCCAGAGGCTGCAGCGTGACCCCCAGTTCGTTGAGGGCATCCGCTGCGGCGTGCAGCTGGCCCAAACCGCCGTCGATCAGGATCAGCGAAGGGAAGGGTTTCTTGTCCTCCAGCAGCCGTTTGTAGCGCCGCTGGATGATCTCGCGCATGGAGGCGAAGTCGTCCACCCCGGTCACCGTTCGCGCCTGAAATTTTCGGTAGTCCGACTTCTTCATGGCGCCGTCTTCCCAGACCACCATCGAAGCCACTGTCTCCGCTCCCTGAATGTGAGAGATATCGAAGCACTCGATGCGTTGCGGAGGTTCCTCGAGCATGAGGGCGTCCTGCAGTGCCTCCACGATCGCCTTCTGCGAAGGCAGCAGGACGCGGAATCGCTGATCGTAGGACTGCTTCGCATTCTGACCGACAAGGTCAACGAGCGAGCGTTTTTCTCCGCGCTGCGGTGCGAGGATCTCGATGCGGTGACCGGTGTGCTCTGCCAGCAGCTCTGCCAGCAGAGCACGATCTGGGAAGTCGACAGGCACAAGGATGGATCGCGGAACGTATCCCTGATCGAGATAGAGCTGTTTCAGGAGCGCGGAAAAGAAGGCTGCAGGACTGAAGCTCGAACCCGGCTCGGCAAGAGGCGCATGCTGCGTCAGAGGAGAGCCCTCGCCGATCTCGGGTGCGGGGCAGGCTGGGTCTGGCTCCAGGAAAGACACAGATTCGGTCGGCGAAGCGACGGCGTTCCCCGTGGACTGGTGCTGCATGTTCTCGGGGGAAGAACTTGCAGTGGGCTCCTCGTCGCTCGACGTCTCCATGAACTCGGGAAGATCTTCCCAGAAGAAGTCACGCCGATCGACGATCTTTCCCGAACGCATGTGGAACAGGTTGACCGCCAGCATCTCGTTCTCATAGTGGAAGCCGAAGACATCCGCATCTTCGTTGTCGGTGGTCGCGATGCGCTGCTTGTCCAGCATTTGATGGACGGTGGAGAGCTGGTCCCGGAGTCGAGCTGCCATCTCATACTGCTCGGCCTGCGCTGCCTGCTGCATCCGTTCACCAAGCCGCTGCTCCAGTTCACCTGGTCGGCCTTCCAGAAACAGCTGCACATCTCGGATGGCTTGCCGGTAGTCCTCCGGCGTCGTCAGGCCCTCCACGCACGGACCAAGGCAGCGCTTGATGTAGTACTGCAGGCATGCGCGTGGGTGATACCGGGAGAGGTCTACCTTGCAGCTTGGGATGAGGAAACTGCGATGGATCAGATCAACAAGACGGTGAGCGAGATTTCCGGGGAAGTACGGTCCAAAATAGGCGCTGCCATCCCTGCGCAACTTGCGGGTTACGAATACCTTCGGGTGGCGATCCGCCATGGTGAGCTTGATATACGGGTAGGTCTTGTCATCGCGGAGCAGGATGTTGAACCGCGGTTTGCGCTGCTTGATGAGATTGTTTTCAAGCGCGAGCGCCTCGTGTTCGTTTGCGACCGTGATGTAGTCCACATCGACGGCTTCGCGCATCAGTGTTCCGGTCTTTGCGTTCGCCTGCGAGGCGTCAAGAAAGTAGGAGCGCACCCGCGCGCGCAGATTCTTCGCCTTACCGACGTAGATGACCTCACCCTCGGCGTTTTTATAGAGGTAGCAGCCGGGAGAGGTCGGCAGGGTCCGGATTTTCTGATGAAGGTCCATTCCATTGCGCCCCATTTGCTCGCAAACGCTTGCACATGAAGGCTTACATTCCAGTTTAGACGCTTCGCGGATAAATGGAGGTCCGAGTAGATTTGACGCGGATGCACATCAAAAGTTCCATCCGTGAACGTAGGTGGAATCAGACATCCCGTCCGGTGCGCCGATACATCCTTTTAAAGACAGGGTTTTGGAATCTGCCAGTGTTTGGCATGGAGATTGCAGTGATTACAGGGTGTAACGGGTTGCAGCCAAGACTGCACACGAAGGAGAGTAGACAAATGAGCGGCATGACACGTTTTTCCCTTGGTCGAGAGTTGAAGATCGGTTCTGCAGGAACTGCCGTCCTTACCAGTGCTTTGTTGCTGACTTTCACGATCGGTTGCTCGAGCAAGAACTATGTGAGATCGCAGACGGCTCCGCTGGTCGATAAGACCAACCAGCTCGATGCCAAGACGGCCAGCGATCATCGCGCGATTATGGACACCGACGAGCGCGCCCAGGCGGGCATCGCGAAGGCTCAGGGAGCCGCGAACTCTGCTGAGGAGCGAGCCCAGGCCGCAGGGCAGTCCGCGGATGCAGCAAATCACTCCGCGCAAGACGCCTATAACCGGGTCGACACGCTCTCCGGAGTGGTCGCTAATCTCGACAACTACAAGTCAATCGCTGACGTGAGTGTCACCTTCGGGTTCGACAAGTCAACGCTCACGGCCAAGGATCGCAAGACGCTGGATGACTTCGCAGCGGGACTTGCGGACAAGAGGAACTACATCCTGGCTGTGACTGGTGGGACCGATACCACTGGCGATGCGAACTATAACTATGGCTTGAGCCAGCGCCGTGCGGATGCGGCTGTAAATTATCTTGCGAGCAAATACAACATTCCTCCGCACAAGTTCTATCTGATAGGTATCGGCAAGGATCAACAGGTCGCCAGCGATAACACGGCAGCAGGCAGAGCCAAGAATCGCCGGGTCGAGATCAAGCTGATGACAAATATGGAACAGCAGGCTTCCAAGTAGAGATTCCCGCAGTACCAATCTGCATCACCAACACACCACGAAGTGCCCGGCCTCGTATGCTGCGTGCCGACACTTCAAACCCTCTCCCAGTGGCGGCAGGGCAGCATAAGAAAGACCCTGCCAGCCTCCCTCCTCTTCACAATCTACTCATCAAGTCAGCGGCTGGCGGTTTCTTAAACCGGCACGGCGATCCCTTGGATGTCGATCTGTGGAACTAGTCCTTCAGTGCGCGATAGACAATTCCCAAAAGAAGCGAAGTGATCACGACCCACGCAAACTGGTACCAGTAGAAGAAGGGAAAGCCCATCAGCGCGGGTGTAGCCCGAGCATAGAGCTGCGGGAAGCACAGTGCGAGATAGGGAATCGCGAGCAGGACCCAGAGGATAGGGTTCTTCCGTTTTTTCTCGGGGAATTGTCTGCCGGGATCAGTCATCGCTGTATGGTCAGGATGCTATCACGCAACGTGCGTTCCCTCCCATGGTTCGGGTAAAGTATAGATATATGGAGTCTCTGGAGACCGAAGAGGCCGCACGCAACCTGATCGAATCTGTGCGGATCATGGCGCGGCTTCGTGGGCCGGGAGGATGTCCCTGGGACAGGGAGCAGACCTTCGACACGATCAAGCGCCACACCCTTGAAGAGACCTATGAGGTCTTCGACGCTATCGAACGCAGAGCATGGCCTGAGCTGAAGGATGAGCTTGGCGATCTGCTGCTACAGATACTCTTCTACTCACAAATGGCTTCGGAGGCCGGCTACTTCGATATCAGCGACGTGGCGGCCAATCTGAACGCGAAGTTGATCCGCAGACACCCACACATCTTTGGCGATGTCACGGCGGAGGATTCCGCGACGGTTCTGAAGAACTGGGAAGAGATCAAGCGCGAAGAGAAGCGCACTGCGGGCAGAGAGGCTGAACTCTCGGTGCTCGGCGAGATACCCCGTTCCATGCCCGCGTTGATCGAAGCGGGGAAGCTCGGCTCGCGTGCAGCGAAGGTCGGGTTCGACTGGCCCGACGTGCATGGTCTGTTCGATAAGGTCGATGAGGAAGTCGCCGAGCTTCGCGCCGAAGTGAATCCTCAAACGGAAGCAGCCGGTGCCTCAGAGGCTGCGATCGAAGAGGAGCTTGGTGACCTGATGTTTACCGTTGTAAACCTCGCGCGCCATCTTAAGGTCGATCCTGAGTCTGCCCTCCGTCGTGCGAATGCGAAGTTCCGTTCGCGCTTTCAAGCGATGGAGCGCCAGGCAGGTGGTGGAGAATCTCTCGCTAGCCTGGGACCGGAAAAACTGGACCAGCTATGGCGAGAGGCAAAGCAGGCAGAGAAGTGAACTCGGCGATAGCGCCAGGAAGAACGAAAGACTGGAAATCATGAGTACAGAGAAGCAAACGGCAATCGAAATTCGGAGAGAAGCGCAGATTGACATCCGGCCACTCACGACGCTCGAGGAGTTCGAGCGTTGCGTCGTACTGCAGCTTGAGGTCTGGGGATACAGTGATGGCGATCTGATTCCCCGAAGGGTCTTCCTCGTCGCCCAGCGCATCGGCGGCCAGGTCCTCGGCGCCTTTGACGGGGACACGGTGGTCGGCTTTGCAATGGCGCTTCCTGGTTATCGCAAGGGGCACTCGTACCTCCACTCGCACATGCTGGCTGTTCTGGCGGATTACCGTAACGCCGGACTGGGTCGACGTCTTAAGCTTGCCCAGCGAGAAGACGCCCTCGTCCGGGGCTTCGACCTGATGGAGTGGACCTTCGATCCCCTCGAGATCAAGAATGCACACCTGAATATCGCTCGTCTGGGAGCTATCTCCCGCCGTTATAAAGAGGACTTTTATGGTCCGTCATCTTCCCCCTTGCAGGGCGGTCTGCCGACGGATAGGCTATACGCGGAATGGTGGCTGAAGTCTCCCCGGGTAACAAATATCCTCAGCGGAAAGACGGAGCCAATCCAGGTCCTTGAACGAATCACTGTCCCGCATACCATCTCCCAGTGGAAGCAGGATCCTCATACAAGATCATTGGCGCAGCAGCTACAGGCGACCAATCGAATGGCGTTCGAGTCGGCATTTGAGCGAGGTCTCAGTGTCATAGGGTACGAGCGGGACGACGCCGGCGATGGAACATTTCTGCTCGGTTCATGGAGTGATGAAGAACAAGGCGCCTGGAGCTGAACCTGTCGGGAAGACCCGAAGGCGCGCCTAACCACAAGATAACCCTTGGAAGGACGGGATTTGAGATGCTGAACATCGATGCGATTCACATGCGGGAGATCAACATGCCGCTGGCTCACCCCTTTGAGACCAGCTTCGGACTTACGACGGGACGCCGCATTCTCCTGATTGAGTTGGAGAGCGAAGGCCTGACGGCCTGGGGTGAGTGCGTTGCGGGCGAACACCCCTACTTCAGCGACGAGATGATCGACACCGCCTGGATCATCACCGAAACGGAACTGATTCCTCGTCTGCTGGACGCCAACCTCGAGCACGGAGGCGACGTTCCAGATCTTCTTAGGCAGGTGCGCGGCCACCGCATGGCTAAGGCGGCGCTTGAGAACGCTGTATGGGATCTTGAGGCGCAGGTTGCAAGAAAGCCGCTCGCCTACCTCCTTGGAGGCACCCGCGACGTCATTCCCTCCGGTGTGTCGATCGGGATTCAACCAACGCTGGAGCAGCTGATAGAGAAGATCGAAACCGAGTTAGCAGCGGGTTACCAACGCATCAAGTTGAAGTGCAAACCTGGATGGGACACCAACATATTCGAGGCCGTTCGCAATCGCTGGCCTGAGATCCTTCTCAGCTGCGACGCCAACTCTGCTTATCGCATGAAAGACTTCGATCACATCGCCTCGTGGGATCAGTTCAACCTGCTGATGATTGAGCAGCCGCTGTGGTACGACGACTTCTACTTCCACTCGATGTTGCAGAAGAGAATCGAGACGGCGATCTGTCTCGACGAGTCGATCCGAAACCGGCGTGACGCACTCGCAGCCATCGACATGGAATCTTGTCAGATCATCAACATCAAAGTGGGACGCGTCGGTGGTTTCAGTGAGGCCATAGCCGTGCATAACGCTGCTGCGGAGCGGGGAATTCCGGTCTGGTGCGGTGGCATGCTGGAGACCGGTATCGGGCGCGCGCACAACATCGCGCTCTCGTCGCTGCCAAACTTCTCGCTTCCAGGAGACGTCTCCGCATCGGCTCGCTACTGGGCCGAGGACATCATCGAGCCCGAGGTGACGGTCAGCAAGGCAGGCGAGATCATAGTACCGACGGGTGTGGGCTCAGGCTATGCCGTTCTCCCTGAACGGATCGAAAATCTTACGGTGCGCAGGAAAACACTCCGTGCAAAGGCTCGAGTTGCGGTGTAAGGCGCGGCTTAGTGCTTCGGCAGGGGCGTATTCAGAAGCTCGCGAATTGCATCCTGGTAGCTCATCGCGGGGATAGATTGGAAGTTGGAGCCATCGACGTCCGACTGGATATTCAGCGTCTTCACCAGAAGAGCACGGACAGCGATGCGCTCCTTGAAGTGAGTGAAGATCCAGCGATCATCTGTCGCCTCCGCCTGGTCGAGAGATAACTGGCCTCCAGGATAGATGTGAGCCAGCATGCCCCAGCCGAAGTTGACGGCCCGGAAGATCGTTCCTTCCATTCGTACAACCTGTTTCGTCTTGATATCGATCCAGGCTCTTCCACGCAGCCCCGTCAGTGCTTCGGCTGTGGTCGTGGGCGGATGGAACTTGGGGTTTGGCTCGTAGTCGAGCACCACCTCGGTGATCCCGGGATGTCTTCCTGTCTGCGGCTGACCGGGCACATAGGTATAGATCATCGCGTCTGGCATAAGGCGCATAAGTTGGTCAGCGATCTTTTTTCCGGACTCGGTGTCTTTAATGTGTTTTGCAAACGCATCGGGGTTCTTGAGCATGTCATTTAATCGCTCACGCTCTGCTTTGTCCTGCTCTTCGGTCAAAGGCTTGCCATCGCGCAGAATCAGCCTCGCTACCGTCCCATCTCTGCTTTCGATGACATCGCGCGTCTGGTCACCCTTTGCATTGACCAGGTGCATGCGATAACGCAGGTGATTGTTTCGGTTGTGAAGAACGTCCAGCTCTTTTCCCACTGCGTCGACGACCCATTGGCGCGGAGGAATGGAGAGCGGAGAGGCCTGTGTCGATCGATCCGGGCTGGAGTGACTCTGACCGCCTGCGGCCAGCGGACAGAACGGGCTTATCAGGGCGACACTAAGGAGCAGCCTGGAGATACGACGACGCATACCTGGAGGATGCGGCAGTGCATGCAAAGCAGGGGAAGTTTGTTGCATGCGATCGTTCAACCTCACTCTGCCTTACCTCTTCGCTGTAACGTCACCTGGACTGACTGTATACCGTGCTGACTGTCTTATGTGTGACGTAGCTTGCCGGTGCAAAGTTTTCTCGGATCCTGCGCCATGTTTGCCTCGATGCAACGCGTTGGGTATAGTTCGGGCAAGGTATAGATTGTCTGGCAGCATTCGCAAGGAGAGAGATACGGAATGAAACCCGCTGAAGGATCCACCGTCATAGGCAAGTCTGTCACCATTCGAGGTGAGTTGTCCGCAAACGAAGACCTCTACATCGATGGCGACATGGAAGGAACGATTACCCTGCCTGACTACGCTCTGACAATTGGACCGAACGCAAGAGTGCTCTCCAACATCCGTGCGAAGGATGTGATCGTCTTTGGAGACGTAAAGGGTGATCTGCACGCTACTGGGAAGGTTGAGATTCGCGGTTCAGCCGTGGTCAAGGGAGACATCTTCAGCAAACGGCTGTCGATTGAAGAAAACGCTACCTTGCGCGGGAAAGTAGACTTGGGGCGCAGTGCCGAGGCTGGCTCGGATGTTCCGTCTGTAAGCGGAAAACCTCAGCAGGAGAATCTTCTGCTCGAGCACAAAGCTTAAGGAGGACAGAGCTACAGATGCGTAATTTCTTCGGCGGCGGAGAAGGTTCCGGGAATTCGCGCGGTTCAGATAGTGCCAGGGTCCCGCGCCATTCCAGCGGATGGAAGGAGCTCCAGAAGCACCTGACGTCTCAGGAATCTCTGCGCGTACTCGACATCGGCCCAACATCTTCCACCAACATCAACTACATTACCGGGCTCGGTCACAGCATTTATATGGCGAATCTCGTCGAAGAGGCTGCACGCCCGGACTGGGTTCACCCGGGCGAGCCGGGTGAACCGCCCCAATACGACGTTGCGCGTTTCTTCGAAGCCAATCTCAACTTCCCGGGTCGGCAGTTCGACGTCGTCATCCTCTGGGATACTGTGGATTTCCTGCCGGAGCCGCTCGTGGAACCGGTCTTCGCAAAGCTGCATGAAGTGATCAGTCCGGGTGGCCTGATGCTTGCGTTCTTCCATGCGAACAGTGACGCGACCACGGCCTTCTGTCGCTATCATCTCACCGATACCGAGGTGGTCGAGATTCAAAAAGCTGGGAACTATCCGCTGGTGAATACCTACAGCAATCGCAAGGTAGAAAATCTGCTCAAGGATTTCAGCAGTTATCGATTCTTCCTTGCAAAGGATTCACTTCGAGAGGTGATTGTTACTCGCTGATCCTCTGGAGTGTAAGAAATGTGAGAGGCGCAGGCGAATATCCTTATCGCCTGCGCCTTATTATTTGAAACCGAAATCTACTTTGCTGAATTCTGCTTTCGCCGCTCGGCCCAACGCTTCTTCATTGCGTCGGCGATACGCTTGCGACCTTCAGGAGTCAGCTTGCGCTTTCGACCATTGCTGGTAGCCTTCTTCGCTACGTTCGTGCTTCCTTTGGGCCGGCCGCGGCCAGAGCGTTTGGGCTGCGATGCGTCAGCAAGCAGTGCACGTGCCTGCTGTAACTTGAGAATCTGTGCATCGATTTCGGCAATGATCTGGGTAACTTCCACTGAAGTCTCCTACGAATGCGGGAAATAGTTACAAAAAAGAGATCGAATGGATAGGCAAGTTATGTATGCATATCTTCTTACTATCACCAACGATACCGGACTTATTCAGCTCTCGCAAACGCAGAGGGGAAACAAGTCTGTTATTTACGCGTAGTTTCTACCTTCTCTTTATCCGGATTCGGCTCCGCCTTTGTACGAATTGCATATCCGGGACCAGATTTATCCATCTCTTCGTGATAGACGGTGCCCAGTCCGCGCCGCACGACAGAACGCTGCAGGTAGTGCTCCAGGCCATGAAGCATATTGTCTTTATCACGCGCATACTCTGACGCCATGCGACTTAGCGCATAAGTCACAATATCGCTATGATGAAGATCGCGCATCGCCGGATCGCGGCGCAGGTTCAGCCAGAGCCGGTGGACAAGCTGCACCTCATCCGGTTGAATGGTGGGAGCGTGCGGTCCGATATGGAAGCTCAGAGCCTCGCCATCAGGCTTGATCACGTAAAACGTGAACTGGCGCTTTGGTTCAGGTAAGGCCTCCCACGCCTGTCCCACATGATAGGCCTGTTCTTCTGCCGTCAACTTACTCGACAGTCCAGAGACCACGGCAGCAGCATCCAGCGAGTTGGCAGTCTGGACTAGGGCAGCGAAGATATCTCCGGCTGGAACCACCAGAAGAGAGATATGTTTTCCAAAGCTCTCCGCTACCGATACCGCCTTGGTAAACAGCATCTGCTCGTGTTCGCTGAACAGCTGATCGGACGCCTCGACGTACTCCGGCCCTCCGACTCCCATCATGCGCGCCGCCAGGACGACGATGTCCTGCTCCTCCGTATTCGTATGCGTCAAGGCCCACTTCAGCGCGAAGGGAGCAGCGGCATCGCGCATCGTCACAATGACTGCGCCGCGCCGAATGTCCAGCGATGTGAGACCCACCGTGTCCTGGTGCTCAAGCTGGAAATGTTCGCGCATCTGCCGCGAGGTCAGGTCGTGCCGCTTCTTATTGCTCCGCTCCGAGAGCGAGAAGATCACGAAGAAGACTGCGGCGAAGATGACGCCGCTCACGGTCGCTACGGACTTCGTAAACAGGTTGACGACTGCGGTCGTCGAAAGAACTAGGAACACCGAGAGCAGGCCAATCGGGATCTCTGTCTTTCCGATTCGAATATTCAGCGGCACCTTCCAGCCACGCTCGCCGTGGTACCTCCATCGCAGGATCAGCATGGCGAGGGCGTTGAAGGTGAAGCTCCAGATCACGCCAAAGGCATATGCCTCACCGATTACCACAACGTTGCCGTGCGTCAGTGCAATCACCACCAGCTGCATTCCTGCAACCAGGTTTACGATGCGATAGCTTGTGCCGTACTTCTTCTGCGGCTTGCGGAACCAATCTGTCAGAACTCCGTCTTCGGCAATCCGCATCAGCACGCCGGTCGAGCCGACGATAGCTGTATTTACGGCCCCTCCAAGGATCAGAAAGCCGACCACCACGACAAAGCAGCGGAAGATAAACCGGAGAACCTCGGGGCCGACCATGTACATGGCCATTCCAGCGATCAGGTTGTCGCGATAGACATGCACCCGGACCGCATCGGGGATGATCATGACAGCTAGCAGGGAGCACAACCCGGTGAAGAAGAAGCTGTAGGTCGCAATCACCAGCGCGGCGCGCTTCAGATTCTTCAGCTTCGGATGCTCGATCTCACGATTGACCTGCGCCAGCGACTCCTCGCCGCTCATTGCGAGCACGGAGTGGCCAAAGGCCATCAAGACGCCAAACAGTCCCAGAGACGTAGCAAACTTCGTTCCCTTCAGGAATCCCAGTGCGTCCTGGCTGAAGTGGAGATTCGAAGGTACCGGCAGCGGAGGAAGCTGCGCGCCCCGATGAAGCACCGTAAAGATGCCCCAAAAAAGAAGAATCACCACCATGACAGTGGTGATCTTCATGATGTCCAGGGCTCGCTGACTCGACTCCTCTATGCCTTTGATGTTCTGCCACCAGAAGTACAGCGTAATGACCACTGCGATAAAGGCCGATGCTATATCCGGTCGTAGGTGGGGAACGGTCGCCCAGTGCATCCTCGCACCGGCATAAGCGAACAGGTCGTTCAGCAAACCGATGATGTACTGACCGGCAGACACACCCGAGATCGGTCCGGTCAAGACGTAGTCGAACATCAGCGCGGAGACGCTGATCTTCGCAAACGTGCTTCCAAGCGCTTCCTTGACGATGCGATAGACACCGCCGCGCGTAAACATCGAGCAGCTCTCGACATACACCGAACGCACGGCGTAGGCAAAGAAGACGACGCCCAGGATGAGCCAGGGAGCCGATTTGCCCACAGCCTCTTCCGCGAGGCCGCCTGCATAGAACGCTGAGGAACCTAAATCATTGAGAACGATAGCGGCGGCGCGCCAGAAGGAAATAAACGTCAGCATCACCGAGGACGCCACTACGAGGCGTACCCGATTCGATTGCGGCAGAACGACAGTATTTTTTGCTGAAGCCATTAATTGTCTAGGACGCGTCCGACGGCTGTCATAAGCGTCCAGAAACCTATCGTCCGAAACCTAGTTTAAGGGCGCCCACGCGCAGCGTCAATTGATCCTGCCATCTTTCATTTTCCTTTTCCAGAAGGAAGAGGAAAA